>NZ_JBIUCY010000019.1:0-67792 GCF_044540725.1 Edwardsiella sp. A.80236 | reverse complement strand
CGCCAGATATTGGCTCATCATTGATGGTCAAAAAATGAGCCTAACGTACAATAATTTTCGATATCCAAACTGACCCCATATTGCACGCAAAACCTCCGGAAGGTCTTTAAACATCATAGAGATTTAAAGAATAATCCATAAACACTGATTTAGGGAGGTTTATAGACATTTTTTCGGGGATCTGAGAGGCATGCTGAAAACGTATACCTTTATAGACATCAGTCAGCGACGACGGCCCAGCCAGATAACTTCAGGCTCCAGTACCGGAGATGCAAGGTCGAGCCTGCTCAGTTGCCGGTTGATTTTGTGGCGGTTGAACCTGACAGCATCCAGGTCGTCAGCAAAAGGGCGGATCTCGCCGACCGTTGTTTCATCATCCGCATTAACGATAGCTTCAAGAAACGCCAGGGTTTTATCGAACTCATCCGCAGCTGTGGCTCCGGGCATACCATGGCCGCTTATACAAAACGGCGCTTTCAGCGTAGAGTTTTCATAAATGGCCTCAACACGAATGTCATGAAGCCAGTGCTCAAAGAAATTGTATTCATAGGTAAAGCGATCGCCAGCATCAAAAGCAAAATCATCAATCACGACCCGGAACGGATTATCGACAAAACCGATGCCTCCTTCGTAGGAGATACCGTAATCTTTGCCATAAATGTGAAATTGATGGAGATGGTCGTCCCCCCAGCCCTGCACTATCTGGAAAATGAAGTGAAGCGCGGCCAGTGACGTGTCGGCAGCAATTCTCAGCCGACGCCAGACCATCGGACTGACTCCATGAACTGCTATTTTGATGACGTAGATCTTCATAGTCAGCAGGTATTGTTATGAAATGATGGTGGTTATTTTAACCCCTGTAGATGGCATCATTCGATGGCTGCCCCGAGGTTTTTCATGCTCTCCTACAGATAGCGTACGGCCACCTTACAAAGCTCCCAAATCACAGCACCCCCCATGCGCACCCCGTCCTTTGGATGCCGCAACGCGGCATGGAGGCGCCAACTGATGTTGAATAGGACACTGTTGGTGATAGGCGCCGTCGCCCGGCGTAGCCGGTTACTGTCTTGATAGGTTTCACCTTACCCATCCCTCGCCCTGTAAAGCCATAACCAGCTAACAGAAAACACGGGAGTGAATGTGCGCCGTCGGAGTGGTCACGACAAGGCGTAGCCGTAGTCGGGGCGTATCTCCGCGTTAGCGGGCCGTTAGGGCCGCTTACGGGCGTGTTATACCGAACTCTCCAGGCATAGCTTTTCAGTGGTGGGATGGGCGTTGGTGTTTAGTTAGGTGAAGTTTGGGGCCCATCGCAACGCGATGGGAGGTACTTTTTAAATGTCTCTGCTAGTTGGCTTTGGTGTTGCCAGGGAGGGGTTTGTGCCCGAGTGAAACGAGGGAGCTACCATCGAGAGCAGCCGTGAGGCTAGCTCGATGTTTACTCCCTTTTTTAAAAAGGGCTTTTGTTCAGAAACAACGTTCGAAATTAATGATGATGTTGGGTATCTCTTCGAAGTTAATCTGTTACTTCGAATTTAACTGTTTATTTCCTGTGCTATCGAGGGAAGCCATGTTGGCCATCACCGAAAATCCGTGAATATCGAAGAGAGAGGGGGAGAGTAACGCTCAAAATCCGTGCTATTTCTCAATTGCAGGGCAAGCGAGGGCCTCGCGTTGATAGGCGAAAGCTCGACTGACTAAAGGAGGGGAAATTTTAGCTTTTAAAGGCGCCGGCACGCTCCAGGAGGAGCCGGTAGAAGGTCTCCGCGTCCTGCTGCAGCAATCCAGGGTGCTCTTGCTTAAGAGCCTCCTGAAGCATCATCTCTTGAATGGGCGTCATACCACCGTTTACTGACCACTGCGTAAACTGTTGGTAATAGCTGTTTTGTTTTTTACGCTTGGCCAACTGCCGGATGTTCTGATTTGTTTCATCCAGTTGTTGCTCCAGCGCCGAGCGTTGAGCCAAGGTTTGCTCTATCGTAGCCACGGCCTGGGCCTTATCCCGTGCCAAGTCCGGGCTGACCACCCAGCGCTTGATTTGGCGCAGCCGGTTACGCAATGAATGACGGGATTTCAGGTCAATACCGATACGCTCAATGCGCACCAGGTGCTTTTCATAGCGTTGGCGCAGCGTCTCTGTCAGGCCATTTTTCGCCGCCCAGCGCTTAAACTTACCCAGCCAGTCACGGATTTCATCGACCAAGATACCGCGCGAGGTAAAGAACGTCTCGGATAGCCAGATACGCAGCGGCTTGTTCTGGCCACTGTCACTGTCCTGGGTATGCAGCACGATGACATAGCCCAGCTGCTCCATCACCGAGAGGGCATGCAGTGCCACGTCGTAGGCTTTGCGACCGCTCTCGTAAACGTGCAGTACCCCCATCGCCGATGCGATCTGCTCAAACGGCACCATCACTTCGAAGGGATAGTCGCTATCCGGGTTGTAGTCTGTGTGCGCAGCCAACGCCTGGGAGAGAACCGTTAACGCTTCACGGCTCTCTGAGCGCGTGCTGATCCGCATCGGTTTGGGCACAAAATGTGGATCATGACGATAGGTATAGGGAATGTATCCCCGCTGGCGCAGGGCCACCAAATCATGATTACGATTCCAATCATGTTTACTGATGCGAGCCACAACCTTAGAGGCCATTCCGCGTGAGATACTGCAGCACAGTTGAGGCTGATAGCGACGATGGATCTTGGAACATCCTTTACGTAGAGAGTTAGATTCCCCACGATGGCTCCGCCTAGTCTGTTCAGACTCGAAATGTATGGACTGGTTGGCTCTAGACACACCCACCGGCACTTATGGCGGTGGGGTATTGTTTTCTGAGATGCATGAGTTATAATTCCTCACAGGCCAGCGCCTGCTTTCAACCCCCTGATATCTGACTCTTCCGCCAAGTTGATGACAGATTTCGGGGGGTTCTTGCATTTAAGGACCGGTGTTCTGGCGCCTTATTCCCTTGAGCATTTCAGGATATGCCCATCCGCACTAACTATGCGGCAATACGCCCCACAGTCGTTATTCATTCTTTGCTGGAGAGTAAACCAGCGTAATCCCTTGTGAATATTACTCGTTTTTTGTCAACACGCAACAAATGGATGCTAAAAGCGCCATGTTGCTCTACAAGGGCTCAGCAATATTGTTATAAATCAGAGCCCCCTGTGTCAATCATCCAAGCCGGGCGACTTAGGTCAGATGATCATACAACTCAGCTCATAAGAGCCGCCCACTTCACCTGAATAAACAGCACTTATCTAGGCCTAGATTAGAGCATTTAACGTAGCAATATCTATATATATCAAAGTATTATAAGCACGCATAGTATTAGGATTTTTCTTAACTCAAAGGTCTATTTGATCCTTAATCTGATCGTTTATGTCACGGGTTCATCCCTCTTACATTTTTCCATAAAATAAGAGGTGTATCATGTTGAATCTAGAAGCATTTTGGAAATTGAGACTTATGTTCCCCGAGTTAACAGAGTCACAGTTTCAAGTATTGATGCTCTATGCATTGGGAGCTAACAGTGAGAATATTGCTGAAATGTTGGGCAGATCTGTGGTAGCAATAAAGAAAACACTACAACGAATCAGGCAAGATCTAGCCATTGATAAAATGGAGACTGCGAGGTTGATCTATCATTCCCGTATCCATACAGCGATGATGGCTCCCGATGATTTCCCTCAAAAGTTTTACGATACAATGAGCAAAAAGCGATCGATGATTTGTTGATCTGATAACGCCGCCACCATTCTTATGATGGTGGCGCTTCTTATAGAAGACACATCTCAACTTTTACAAAATGTCTCTTTCAAGTACCTATTTTTATAGTAGTTACTATGCGAATATTTGTCTTACAAACCAGTTATGCTCCCATCCTATTCGTTCTCACCGCCAAGAGATAGTAGGATTTGCTTTTGTATAACCAATTGTTTTTATTTATTTATTCAACAAATCGAGGAGCCGCTCAGTCATTCGCCTAGCTTCCTCTAGCGTGATTTTGCATTTTCTCACCTCATCCTGAGGGTCATAAAATGGATTTAGCATCGCACTGTTTTTAGTCCGGTGATACTGAAGGAGCAGTTCCGCAAAGTCATCATCTATTGTGTAAAAATAACACTCTGGATAATCAAGTACTTTTGCCACACGGACAACGAAGTCAAAAGAGGGAGTAAAGCGCCCAACTTCATAGTTGGATAGGCGGGAGTTGAGGCTGACACCTTCAAGCCCAATAAGCTCAGCCAGTTTTCCCTGGGATAGCCCAGACGCTTCGCGCGCTTCTCTTAATCGTTTAGGAACCATGCTGATCTACCTCACTTTGACGGAAAATCATATAAAGCGCGTGGCCCCATGGACATCATCAAAACAAATATATTTGCTTTGATGTAGTGTGGTGATATGATGCCAACCGTCCTCAACTCTCACCGCCAAGAAAGTTGAGGACATCATAACCAAGAATAGACTGCGCAATGCCTCTGTCTGAACTTGCAGGGGGCTGAGAGAGACAGCCACTGCTTCAGCGTTATTGCCCAGTGTATTCGGCCCCTCCGGATACAGAATGAACCCTTAGGGGGATCGGTTCGGGCGAGAGCGTAATGAATATCGAAGAACTTAACGGACAAAGCTGGTATCTGGCGCAATACATAACAGGTGGCAAAAACCGCGAAAGGCTTTTCGATTGGCTCTCGGAACAACAGATCACGCCCTGGACTCCACTTACAGTCCGCACTATTCGGCGAACAGATAAAATCAACTGCGTCCGCCGATTCGTTACTCCATTGTTTCCTGGTTATTTTTTCTTAAAAGCAAACCTAGCAATTCAGACTGTTGATAAGATTCGACGCCATTCAGCCTTCTGTGGTTTTGTTATGAACGGATCACAGCTTGCGCCACTTCGGCCATCGATAGTGACTGGCTTAATGAAGCAATACCCAACACGCTTAAACTCCATAGCTGAAGACGAGATCACCGCAGCGGCTGATACCTGGTTAACACACAAGCAATATCAGTACCTTTTACATCTAGAACAGCACCCCCATACAACATCACGAGTTGCATTACTGATGCAGCTCGTATTCGAGCCCAGTTTGCTGGGGTTTAAATGAACCTACGGCATATTCCAGTTTACCCGGCAATACGCCGGGTTCTTTTTCACACGATCCATACAGCCGGATATCTGGCAATGGTGTTTGAATCGATCCCACCACGGATATCCTCAATCCCTCATCGATTGCTATCTCTCTAGCTTCTCCCTTCTGGCGGAAGGAGATACAGACACCATTGCCAGCTTTCGGCTTATTCAGAAGGAGATAATCTTTGTACTCCGAAAATAACTCTATCCACCATTTACTCTGGTGTATCCTTGTCGCATTAAAGACAGCTGAACGGGAGAAACCATTTCCATCAGAAACAGATAAACGCCATTTTATTATCGCATGGCTAGATACAGCGAACAATATTCCTAGTTTTCAAGAGATGAGTTCAGAACTCGCGTCACTACGTAAAATGCTAGAGAACTGCGATAGGAACGTATCGATAGATGGAACATTACGAGTATTATTAAATCATGCATTCTCAGCCGAGAAGTGCGATCTATTCCGTTTCCGCTCATCTCTAAACACACTAACACAGAGAGGGTGGAGTCTAGTCGTTTGCCACTACCCTGAAAATATAACTACGGAGCTATTTAATAGGAGGAAAGGACATCGAAAACACATTCTTCAATTAACCCGAACTGAAGATGCATTCCAATCAAAAGGAAGCATCGGCGACATGATTAAGGCAATCACATTCCATTTACTAATGGATGAGTCACAAGATATTAATGAGGATGCGGAAACTATTTTTAATGCCGGAGGATTTCAAGTTGTTGTTCAGGACTCGCAGCTTCAGTTAAACAGTTATCGCATTGTCAGAACTATTCATATTGGAACAAACTCAATACCTAAAAATGAATGGAATCCTCATAAAGATAGCATCTGGTCCCCTCCAAGAAAGGAAAGTTATCACTAATAAATAAAATTAAAAAGGACTATATCTATGTGTATCACAATAACAGGTAAAGACTTACGCGAACTGCAAATATGCTTGACTGCTCGAACCGTAGAGTTTAAGCGAGCATGCCGGATTCGTGCAAAGCACCCGGATAAAATTTCTCTTAACAAGCTATCTTCACTACGGAATCTCATTGATGAAGCAGAAGAAAGGCTAGCTGAATTTCAGCAAGAGTTTCTCTAGTTTTTAAAAAATCAGCCGCCGCTCATTGATAAAAATCAAAACCTAGAAATTGAATTAATGATTTCTGATCCCATCATCATACGTACTATTCGTGTGTTGTTCTTGTACATTACACCACAATTCGATGACGCCTATGAAAATCATTCATACATCTATATTACTTCCTATTTTACTCGGCGGTTGTAGCATCCCTGGCCAGAGACCTGAAACTAACAATGCGCAAGAATTTGTTGACGCCCAAATAAATATAAACTTAAATATAATTAAAGTGGCTCAAAAAGATTTAGAAAATGCTACTCTACTCATCAGACAATCTAAAGAGCCTATTATACCTCTCCCCATCCAAAAAAACGCAAGCACAAAGTCCCCTGGTTTACTCCGTGGGATGGAAAACATAAAGTCCATAGGAGTGCCAGGCAACTACTCTTTAGTCAGCATTCATGCTAGAGGTCTAACAATAGAAGAAGCTCTATCTAAAATCATCCCTTCTGGGTGGTCTGTTGTTCTATCAGCAGATCTAAAGTCACAGTTTAAGCAACGAGTAAATTTAGATACAAATGACCAATGGCCATATGCTTTAAATAAAGTACTAGTTCAGAATAAACTCGTAGCACTTATTGATTGGGCAAAACATCAAGTATCTATAGCATACTGGACCCCTGAGTTCTCATCAGGATCAGCAAATACCAGGTCTCAGTTAAAACAGCCAATAATTCAATCACCAATATCATCAAAATCAGCACCAGGGAAAACAACACAAAATAATGTTACACACAATATACCTCTGAATCCTTTTAGTGATTCAAGAAAGAAAGATAAAGCGATTGCAGAGTCAGCCAAAGCCAGTTCTACAATAAACAAATCGATCACAACTTCAACACCACCAAAAGTATGGAGAATTGAACCTGGTAGCACTCTCAAAGACTCTCTATTTAATTGGGCCGCAAGTGAAAAATGTCAAAGTCCAGGCGCATCAAATTGGACTGTAGCGTGGTTGACGCAAGTAAACTATCGTATTGATGCACCTCTCCAGTTTAATGGGAGTTTTCGCGACGCATTGAACAGCTTGTTTACATTGTATGGGTCAGCAAAAATTCCACTATATGCTGGAATCCGCACCTCTCAATGTTTAATTGCCGTTGATGATAAAGAAATCCGCTAATGATACTTCATATGCACAAAGTGTACATTCAGTATGTATGAGGGGGCCTTTTAATGTTCTACTGGATACTCTCCGCGTTCCTAGGTTTCTTAGTCTGGACAAACGTACCACTTCATGACCCTGCTGGTCAGCAATTGCGTACTCATGAATTAAATCAGCGAGCTATTCAAACAGTCAATTACATCAATGAAATTAACGATTGGCGCTATCTCAACCCCTCCCAAAAAGATGGAATAATTCCTGATAGCTCCTTTGATTGGGTACCTGTCCCGAACTTACATAACGTACTACAAGCTGATCGTGTTTATGTCTGGCAACCTGATATCCCCGGCCTAATGTCAGCACTTCTGGAACAAAGTAGACACTCTGCACTGATAGGCCGTGTCGTATCGCACAGGTTAATAGACAATACCGGAAACGATATGCAAGTTACTGTACCTGCGAATATTACTGACGGTAGTCTGGTGTATCTCAATTAATTAATAATTCTCCATAAGGTTAAGTATGAAAAAACACCGCCAATTATCCGGAGTGGCAGCAATACTATATCTACTGCTATCCGGCTGCTCGATGTTTGAACGAATCGATAAAATCGACAACACAGTTTCACATGACGAAACACTGGCTCAAAAACATCTACAGTCTGCCACTAACAGCCCAGTAGTCAGAGATTTATCATCACAATGGATAAATCCCTGGCCCATAAATGCAAAACCCAGTGGCACAAATCATCTTCCTCCTTGCGCTATTGCGATCAACCGCCCTGGCGTAATCACTCTGGCTGAAATCGGCGCATATATCAGCAAGCGATGCCGAATCCCGGTGGTGATCACTCCAGATGCTATGGCTATGCTAACGCCATCTGGTAAAACCGAACAAATGAGTGGTCCAATTCCTGCACCTGATGCAACAGGAATGGTTCCCCTATCAACATTAGGAGGAGCGTCCTCTCGTCCTATAACCATGACAGCGACAGGATCAACACTTAAAGGATTTTTTTGGCAGGGAGAGGTAGGTGGAGCTCTTGACTCTGCCACGACGAGGTTGGGGCTTTCATGGCGATACGAGCAAGGGCGTATAGCTATATTCTATCTCGATACTCGTAGCTTCCCCATCAGATTCCAGGATTCTGATACTGATTTTACATCCCGTTCTGTATACGGAGCCTCATCTGGCAATAATGGAAGTGGTGCTTCAACAGAAGGGAATAGCTCACAAACAACAGTCACCAAGATGAAGACCAACCGCTATCAAGAGATTGCAGACACGGTAAAATCTATGTTAACGCCAGATGTAGGGCGTATGTCAATGTCCACTGGATTAGTGATGGTGACAGATACACCTCGGGTTCTAAATGCTGTGCAGGCATATATTGATGGTCGTAATAAGGAATTAGTTCGGCAAGTTGTTCTTGACGTTAAAGTCTATTCAGTAACGAAGAAAAGCCAAGATCAGCTGGGAATAGACTGGGCAGCAGTATTTAAATCAGGGAGTGTAGGTTTATCTCTAGGAAATACAATGGCCGGAGCAGCAACTTCAGCTATGACTGGCGGAGTTAGCATTCTTGATGGAAAGTTTGCCAATTCCAATGCATTTATCCATGCCCTAGCACAACAAGCCAATGTATCAGTAGTAACACAGAACTCCAGTATCACAATGAACATGATCCCAGTGCGGGTACAAGTTGTCACTCAGCAGGATTATCTCAGTCAAGTAACATCAGAAAATACGCCAAACGTAGGCACTAGTACCTCCGTGCAAAAGGACACCATATCAACTGGTTTTAATATGACACTATTGCCTTACATCTTGCCCTCTAGCGACCAGATGGAGCTACAGTATTCCGTGTCATTAAGTGACGACCCCGATATGCAGTCTGAAAAGGTAGGCGAAGTCACATTGAAGTTACCAAAAACAAAAATCAACAATTTTGCACAGAGTACCCTCCTTCACTCCGGACAAACTCTATTACTGAGCGGCCACTATAAACAGGGTAATTCAGTTAACCGACAGGGTGTTGGTTCACCAGGATTCTTTGGCCTGGGAGGCGGCATAACCGGAGAGAAAGATAATGCAATGCTGGTCATCCTCATCACTCCAACCCTGCAGAGATAAGCGATGAAACAACAAACCACCTGGACGTTACAGACAAACGGGGCCTGGCTAGTTGCAGGCCTTAGCTGGCAATATTTACCTCTACGTGGGCGACGTAGCATGCGCTTACGGGCAAAAGAGGCTGGAGTCTCTCACTGGGCTGAAATACTGGCTGATGATGGCCAGTCACAGGGAACATTATTAGGCACTGTGAACGTTACGGATAGAATGGAACGGAAACACAGTCTAGCCTCGATGGCACTAGCAACTATTCCAGCCCTACCGCAATACTGCTATGCGGTATTTTCATTATCACCGGGAAAATTCTGGTTTGTTGCAGTCAGTGACGGCATGCTATCGCCGCTCAGCGATATCGTTGGTGATGAGTCTGTGATTCGCACCGCAACCTCACACTTCCTGCAAATATCAGCCACACCCTCAGAGGGCTGGACAGTATATGCCCCTAGTGGATTTTTTCCCGAACTGGAGGCAGAAGAGAAAACCCTCGCTGAATTGGTCAGCATTAAAACTAACCTTCGGCGTGCACGCCTGCATAGAACCCATAATCCGCAGTTACTGTGGCTCTGGGGGATTAGTGCAGTAATTGTAGCGGGGGGGTACCTACTGCTGACAACCTGGCAGAAACATGAGGAGGAGGCTCGTATAGCTGCTGCACACGCAGCCCTAGTGGCCAGACAGCAAGAATTATCAAAAGCGCCGGCTGACAGCCTGAAGCCCTGGGCAAAACTACCGCCTCTACCAATCATGCTCAATGCTTGTAGTTCCGTATGGAAAAAGGTACCGATATCTATTGCTGGATGGATCTTCAATACAGCAATGTGTAGTAGTAATGGGATTATAACTCTGCACTACTCCCTACCAAGCGGAGGAACTGTTGGTGATTTTGCTTCAAGACTACCAATCATATATGGCCAAGATATTCAGCCAGTATTTAATATCCCTGGTAGTGCAGATGATGCTGCTTTTACATTACCAGTCCCACTAACGAAACCAGATCACCCAGAAAAACTACTACCAGGCAATCAACAGATTCAGCATTTGACAAGCTATGCCCAACGAATTAACGCTCGCTTACGTCTAAATGAGCTGAATGCAAGTACACAATTAACTCAAGGAAATGTAGAAAACATTCCTTGGCGTACGTATAGCTTTACATTTATTACTGATATTCCTCCGGACCGTCTATTCGCATCTACACGTTTCAATAGCAGTGGAATAAGGGCTAGCGGGATCATTACCACGCTAAAAAGCAATCGTCTGGAGTACACCATTGAGGGACTGCTATATGCCAACTAAAAACCTGCTAGCTTACCTAGCATTGTGCATGATGTTGCTGCCTTCAGGGGGGAGAGCAGCACCAATAGAACCTACAGCCCCCACGCTGAATACAGCAGAAAGCAAACCAACTCAGACGGATACGCCATCACCAACTACCTTCTCTCGAGTAGAGGCCGGCCGCGCTTTAAATCTGGGTCAACTCGAAGCTATACAAGCTGAAACAGTGCTATATGAAGCTCAGCTTGCCAGAGCTAAGGCGCTGAAGGAACTACAAAATAACGGATATGATCGCTCCCTTGATCAACCATTTAATCCAGCCCCACCATCACAAGATAACAAACCTGCAGTAAAGGGAGCTGTTCAAGATGCAATTCCACCTCAAATCGTTGAGATCACCGGCACGAACTCAGGGTATCAAGCAGTCTTGTCACTCACCAATGGTAATCAGGTCACCGTACAAGCAGGTAATCAAATTCCAGGCACTGACTATATAGTCAAGCGGATCACGCTCAATGAGGTTGTGGTCTCTGGGAGAAACCAGACTCTGGTATCCCTCTCTTTTTCAGGATAACAAAGATGTCAAACAACTCAGCAACTGACTACACCTTCCTGGACGATGGAAATGCGGGCTGTCCTCCCGTGCTGTATGTATCAGAAGCTCATAGCGGAGATCTGAATGTTCAGTCAGCCATCGCGAGCGCCTTCAAAGCACTTCCGGGCCTGACAATAGAACGTATTCAGCTCGATAAGCTGAAGCTAATGCAACAAAGCATAGAAAGTAGCGATGCCAGTGAATACTCTAACCAGCAAGCAAAAATCATTAGTTTTTTCCGTCAGGCCAAGGAAAAAGGGGCTAGCGATATTCACATGCTCATCGGGATGAACGATGTAACTGAGGTGCAATTTCGCATCCACGGGGATCTGGAGCCGGTGATGCAGCTCGAGCAAAAGGAGGGGATGACTCTAGCATCTACGATCGTTATGTCCATGTGTGATGTGGCTGAAAAGAGCTTCAACCCAAACCGTGCCCAAGATGGTCGTGTACGTAAAGAGTTCCTACAAGGCATTGGGCTATTCGGGGCACGCTACGCTCATACACCGGCTGAATTTGGTCTGTATGTAGTCATGCGTATCTTACCCGATGAAGGAAAACATCCACCTACACTTGATGAGCTTGGTTTCTTATCAGAGCAACAATTTCTGATCCGTCGAATGCTGTCGAGGCCTGAAGGAGTGATTATTCTATCGGGTCCAACTGGCTCAGGAAAAAGTACTTCTCTGCGGACATTCAGCGAAATGTACCTGTCGTTTACCGGTCATCGTAAACGTCTAATGACGCTGGAGGATCCACCGGAAGGAGAGATTCAAGGAGCTGTGCAAACACCTATCATCGCAGATAAAAGTGATCCAGATGCTGTTAGTCTTGCTTGGGTTAGGTCTATTTCCGCTTCATTACGACTGGACCCCGATGCAATGGTCGTCGGCGAAATCCGTGATACTAACTCGGTGAAATCTGCGCTAACAGCCGCAAAATCTGGGCACTTGGTTGAAACCACGCTACATGCTAATGATGCGGTTGGGATTCTTGATCGCCTGACTGACACATTAGGTATACCTATTGGCCAAGTCGCTGACCCTCAAGTCATGATCGGGTTAATTGCACAGCGGCTTGTACAGATGTTATGTCCGCATTGTAAGAAAAACTGGAATGAGGTTAGCGCCAGCCTGGAGGAAGAGAAAAGAGTATTGCTTGAGCGATTTTGTCAGGTGGAGAAGTTAGCTTTCCGTAACCCTGAAGGATGTGGGAAATGTTATAAAGGCGTAATTGGCCGGCGTGTCATTGCGGAAGTTATTCGCCCCGATGCCAAATTTATGGATCTATTTCGCCATGAGGGCAAGCTAGCTGCACGTAGTTATTGGGTAAACGAGCTAGGCGGCATCACTCGTGGTCAACACCTGATGCGCTATCTCAATAATGGCCTGGTAGATCCGATTGATGCAGATTATATAAGCCCTCTGGATGAAGACAGCCTGACACTGTTACCACCGGAGGTTACATCATGATTTCACGCTTACGCGAACAATTGGCGAGTCTGCGAAAAAGTACGTCGTCAGAAAATCTGAATGAAGGAGTTGGACGATGGCTGGCAAAAAAAACCTTTACTACCACAGATCGCTTGACACTTTACGAGGATTTGGCCTTCCTGCTCGACAATAATCAAAAGGTTGAAAAGGCACTACTAGCCATGATCGGCAGCTACAACGGGAAACGCCCTCCCATGGTGTATTGCCTTGAAGATATGCTTACTGCTTTACGCCAAGGTAAATCTGTTGATCAAGGATTAATATCCTGGATTCCTAAACAAGAGGCTTCCATCCTCAGCTCTGGGGTTCAGGACGGAAATTTAGCCGCAGCCTTATATCGAGCCATTACAGTAGTAAAAGGAATGGCGGAGATGAAGAAGGCTGTTGTTTCTACCCTAGCTTACCCTGGATTGCTACTGGGGACCTCATTCGCCATGATGAACATGGTAAAAGTCTATTTTCTCCCTCGACTTGAATCTATGACTCCCCGAGAGAATTGGCACGGTGCATTATGGTGGCTAAGCGCTATATCTGAGTTTTTTGTGGATAATGCAATTTTACTAGGGATAGCACTCCTTATTTTCCTTGCATTTATAGTTTGGTCATTACCGAATATGACAGGGAATATTCGCCAACATATACTGGATCGTTTACTACCTTGGAGTGTATATCGTGATGTTCAAGGGGTGGCTTTTTTACTGAACTTTAGCGCACTAATGCGTGCAGATGTAAAAACAGAGAACGCCATAGAAATTCTATGTCGTCATGCTCCACCGTGGCTGTATGAACGACTGGCAGCCACATTACGCCAGGTAAGGCAGGGGAATCATATGGGACTAGCATTAAGGGATGCCGGATATAATTTTCCATCTGCCCGAGCAATAAACAAACTGGTTCTACTTACTGGTGGTGATAATTCAGAAGTTATTATTGAAAACTTCGCCCGAGTCTGGCTTGAACAAAGTGTAGCTCGAATAAAACGTACGGCGATTCTACTTTCTAATCTTGCACTAGCTACTAATGCTGGTTACATGCTACTGATCATTCTCTCCACACAAAATCTCAATGACCTCGTGGGTACGCACTAATTAATGCAACCCGTTTTTATCAAAATCAAAAACTGAAGGAAATAATATGGAACTTCATCGGTCTCCATCACACACGGCTGTCCATCGTGGGGCTATAACTCTATTAGAAGCTATGATTTACCTTTTTATTGCACTAGCTGTTCTAGTAGGTGCTATGACCCAAGGAGGAGGGCTATTCAATCGTAATGATGCCAACACGGAATTCAATAACGCGGCTGAGCTGCTGGGTAATTCTCGATCAATGCTCAAGTCATCTGGTACTTACAATTTTACTGGTGCGGCTGATATGACTGGCGCCCTTATTCAGTTTGGTGGTGTACCGGCAAGCATGACTATCGTTGGCACAAAGTCATCCGGAACAGCACAACTACAGAATCTATGGGGAGGTGCCGTAACCGTACAACCGGTCTCTACAAGCGGAGGACAGAAATCAACATTCTCCTTAACCTATACAGCAGTTCCACAGGAGGCCTGTATTACTCTGGCAACAAAAATAAGCGCTGCTCCTAATGTCGTCACAACTACGGTGAATGGAACTACGACCAATGGTCCCATCTCGGCAAGCAAAGTTGGCGGGCAATGTACCGCTGATAAAGGCTCTATTGGTCAAAACACTCTCACTTTTACCAGTAATACCTGATGCCTACTCTGCCGGCAGGATTCTACTGCCGGCATCTCTTTGGAGTGCATGTTTATGTGGTTTTCCTTTCATCGAGGCTTGCTCAGCTTAGCACTCAGCGGAGCCATACTGATATCACTGCCAGTGCAGGCATTTTGCTTTAAAGAAGCGGGTGCCCGGTATAAGGTTGATCCTCTACTACTCCGAGCCATTGCCCAGGTTGAAAGTGGTATGAACCCTCGTGCTATTGGTAAAAATATGTCAGGCAAAAAGCTACTCAGCCTAGATTTAGGATTGATGCAAATCAATGATCGGCACGTTCCGCAACTGAGAGCAATGGGTATTCTGAAGACTGAACAGGATCTACTTGATAATCCTTGTCTCAATGTCCAAATAGGTGCTTGGATACTGGCGAAGCACTTGCAGCAATGCGGTGTCAACTGGGAATGTCTCGGCTCCTACAATGCCGGTTTTGCCAAGGATAACTCGCTCCGCAGAATGACATACGCCCGTAAAATTTACTCAACGTATATAAAATCTTGGGGAGGTAGTACCTGATGGCTATCCTCCCCAAATTATCATTGCTTATATCCTTCGGAATAGCATTTTTTCTATGTGCACAACTACTTGTCAAACAAACACAATTATTTTTACTGGAGCACAGTGGACCAACACTGACTCAACTACAGATTTTTTCAGTTACATCTGTTTTTATCTGCACTGGATTGATACTAGCATTTTGTGCATTATTTAATGACATTAGTTGGTGTTACATAAGCAGAGGAATTATATTGCTTGCCTGGGGTATCCCCATGGTTCTTTTAGATATACGGAATTGTTGGCTGCCATTTCGATATACTACTGGATTCTGGATAACAGGCCTGCTATTTACGTTACTGCCAGAAAGTTATTTGTCGCTCATCGGGGCAATATGCAGTAGTAGTGTTATGTTTATAATGCTCTATGCATTTCACACCGTAGCGTTGTATCTTCGGGGTAATGAGGGGTTTGGTGTCGGAGATGTACATCTAATTGCAGCGATCAGTGCCTGGTTTCCTTGGCATGTGGCTAGCCTCTTAAGTGGTTATGCATTCTTATGTTTAGTAATAGGCTCACTTCTAACTCGCCAAACGGAACAACCCTATGCACCCTGGCTTTTTGCCATACTGACGCTATCTGTCTTGGCAGGAGCTTTCCATCAAACTTCCATTCCTGGTGTTTTATGAAAAAGAAAATAGCAAACGCTCGAATCAATAGAGGAATGACGCTGCTATCTATGGGCATCGTCTTAACACTCGTCCTGATTGCTGCTCCAATCGGTTTGCAAAGATACTCTACATTTCTGGAGGAGCAAGGATGGGCTGTTACAGCAACACACCTAAGTACGGTAAATCAAGCTGCACGCCAATACATTAAAGATAACTATGGCACTCTGCTGAATCAGGTCAAAGGTGGAAGTAATGTAACAGTGACAGGACAAACACTACGAGATAAAGGATACTTACCTCCTGGCTTTTCACTGTCCAACAACAGCTCACAAAACTATATCTTAGCCATCACACGCAACCCTAAGCAGGCAAATAAGCTAGTTGCCTTTGTCTTAACTGCTGGCGGTCAGGATATGCCTTTCAAAGCCCAGCGTTATATAGCCCAAAACACTACAGGGCTAGGTGGATACATCTATCCGATGAATATCGCAAACGGCGCTAGTGGTGGCTGGCAAATTAACCTCTCTTCAATGGGACTCAGTGGACAACAAGGTCATTTAGTGACATTCCTTACCTCTGACGTACTTGCCGGGGGGGCAGAGGAGAGTGATCGTTTATATCGTTATGCTGTAAATGGCCGCCCTGACCTCAATAGAATGCACACAGCAATTGACATGAATAAAAACAATATTGACAACGCAGGTAATATCAGTGCTGATAGTGGCGCATTTAATAAAGCAATAACAGCAGGATCTGATATTACATCAAATGACGGTTGGCTTATCACAAAAGGAAATTATGGCTGGCAAAATAGTAAATGGGGTGGTGGTTTCTATATGTCAGACAGTAATTGGATAAGAACAGTAAATAAGAAAGGGATCTATAGCGGCGGGGAGATAAAGTCAGAAGGACGACTGTCAACCGGAGAGTTTATCCAGCTAGGAAAAGTGGCCGTCGCAGGCACAGCGTGTACCCCCAATGGGCTTGTAGGCCGTGACAACAATGGCGGCATACTTACTTGCCAATCCGGTGTGTGGAAGGGCGTAGGGGTTGGGGAAGCCTGGTTCTCACCAACCATCCACCAATGGCAGTCTATCAATATCGGACAACACTCATACTGTGCATTAGCAACGGCCAATTACGATTACAACAACTGGAGAGGTTGCCAGATTAGCCGTAACCGTGATCGCACCTGGCAGCTAACAGGGCATCACGTCGGTAACGGAGAGGCAACCTGTCAAGCGGTCTGCTTTTGAACAACAGGTACTACCGGCTACTGTCCGATAATGAGTTTTCCTAGGTACGGGCAGGAGTACCAACCACCAGACTGCCTGCACTGGCAAGAGCTACGTGTACTGATTTGCCCGGCACATGTTGAAGCGCTGTTGTTGTCACATATCGAATACGGGCATTTGTACAAATCAACATCAGTTGCTGTTCCGCTAGAGCTTTTCCAGGAACCGGATTGGCAAGTTAATTTGTAGAGCAGATTGCATAAACAGTCAGGTTTGTTCTGGGGCATGCGGCACTCCAACCATTCCCGGTTGGATTTGACCACTTGAGCCGTTCTGATCTATTTGGACTACATTGTGCACCACCGCCTGTTAAATGTTCATACGGCGCACAATTAATACTGGCTACTTCATATCCAGTTGCGACCCGTGTTATGGTTCTTATTGAAACGCCCTTCCACACACCGGATTGGCAAATATGTTGATGAAGTAGAACATATCTATTATCGTGCCCTCTTTTTTAGGGGGCCTAGATGTCAGCAAAAACACGCATTAAAAAGATCACATTGCAAAAAGCACTAGAAAGATACTGCAGCACAGTATCTGTTCACAAAAAAGGATATCAACAAGAGTTTTATAGAGTGCAAGTAATTAGCCGCCATCCTATATCACAAAAAAACATGGATGAAATCACCACTGTAGATATCGCAAGTTATAGAGACAACAGACTTAGCGATATAAATCCGAAAACTAAAAACAAAATTAGCGGAAATACAGTAAGACTTGAGTTAGCCTTACTATCTTCGCTGTACAATATAGCAAGAATAGAATGGGGAACTTGCAAGTCGAATCCTGTAGAGCTCGTTAGAAAACCAAAATTGCCATCAGGACGAACAAGACGATTATCCCCTCTTGAAGAACAATCCATTTCAAACTTACTCATCAAAAAAAATAATGATTTATTTGTTATTTTCAAACTTGCATTATCTACAGCAATGAGGCAAGGGGAAATACTCTCCCTACGTTGGGAGAATATTAATACTCGAATGAGAGTTGCTCATCTCCCATATACAAAGAATGGTTCGTCTCGCAATGTTCCTTTATCTCATGAATCAGTAAAACTATTGTCGGCGATGATAGCAAAAAAAACAGGGCCTGTTTTTTCATACACATCATCAGGGCTTAAAAGTGCTTGGAGGCTAGCCATCCAAGAATTAGATATAAAAGATCTTCATTTTCACGACTTACGGCATGAAGCTATAAGCCGGTTGTTCGAGCTAGGAACGTTAAATGTGATAGAGATCTCCTCAATATCAGGCCATAGGTCAATAAACATGCTAAAGCGATATACGCATCTTCAATCACACAAACTTGCAAGTAAATTGGACAAAGGGAAGAAGCAACAAAAAAACAATAAAAATATTTTTATTCCCTATCCAGCAATATTAGAAAAAGATATAAGGTATAAGGTTTCCTTCTTTGATTTCGACAACTTATATGTAGAAGACGAAAGCGAGGAACATGCTCTAAGAAAAGCTAGTGAAACACTTTTGAGAATACTAGCTACCTCTATACATAATGGAGAACCTATCCCTCCCCCCGGTCTATATCCTCAACAGCAGGGTATAAACATAATGATATGTCCGCTTAATCCTGAACTGGCCATATCAAAACTCACACACCAAATTTAGGAAAAGTCATGATAAAAATAACATTCATTGGAGTTTTGGCATTTGTTTTTCTTTCTGGTTGCCAAATGCCAACCAAAAAAACTTTTTCTCAACGACCATCTGACCTACAGACTACCGCTAATCAAATAAGCCACACGCAGAAGTTGCTATATTCATCTAACGTAATAAATGAAGTTCCTAACATTCAGCCCGGTACTTTTTCAGCAAACAGTGACAGATTATCTGTAAATTGGGAAGGTGATGCAATTGAGCTATTATCTCAAGTAGCCAGGCAGCGCGGCCTACATTTTGCTTATACTGGTGTCAGACTTCCTCTCCCTATCAGTATTTATGAAAGAAATATTACGTTTGAAAACTTATTGCGACAGATAAAGATTCAAATAAATTGGCGTGCCTCGTTAATACAGCACCCCCAAGAACTACGCCTATACTTCTCATCGCCTGATAAGGGAGGTCGGTTCGCATGAAACGACTCGTTATAGTTAGCCTATTACTAGGCTATACACTTCCCAGCCTAGCCGAAGATGCCCCGCCAGGCATTCAGAATTACTTGAGCCCTACCGTAAATGACTACAATGGTCTGAGTGATACAGTTTGGCAAATGCTCACTGATGCAGGGCAAACTGTTGGCTTTCAGGGAGGTAAAGCTCAAAGGGCATGGGAACTTCGGCAAGTACTGATATCTCGCGATACTATACTGAGTAAGATGTATGACTTTCGCCCATTAATTAGCAGGCAAGGATATCTCCCCCCTGTAATCGTCACTGCTACTGATCTAGCACATATAACACCTAACCAAATTAGAACAGCTTATCGTACATATAACATTCTTGTTCCAGCTAAGTTTGTTAGCAACCCTCCTAACTGGCGTACTTGGTTACTACCAGGTTTATCAAGCAAACGTATTGATGCCCCCGATGCTAGTGTTCGCCCCAAAAATAGTAAAGAAAGGAGTGTTTGGGAAACAGCTATTCGAAAAGGCTGGGATGAGGGAAGACAAAGCGCCGATAGAACTCTTGAAGCGAATTTCAACCGACTAACTCGTGATTATACTGGTATGCTCAGATATTCCACACTACTACAGCAAGGAATTATACAAGCACCAGATATTAGAGAAACGCAACAAAGCATTACCGGCTCTCGTGATGAGCTAATGATAGGTGATAAAGTTAAACGAATTCAGGATCCGGGTGGTTTTATTGTAAATAAAGAAAAATGGAAACCAATTATCCGTAAGGGGGATGAATGACATTCCCTACATTTGACTTCCATGCACATGGAGGTATCAATGGAGATAGCCTACGTACCTTCTTGGTTCATTGCGCTAAAAATAATGTCTCAGATATTTTTCTTCAAGGTGGAGGTCCTTTAGTTGTTGATCTATATGGCCGGAAAATCCGCGCCAGTGAATTTCGTATTGAACCACCTCAGTTGGCACGCCTCATGGATGAAGTATTCTCAGAACAAATAAAAGGTGACTTGAAAGCAGGAAAAGGTGTTGACCGAGCGCTGCAACTGAGCGGCGACATGTACAACCGTTATGGGCTAGAGCGTGGTGAGCGACTGCGTTTTCGTTGTAACTTTGTCCAAGCAACTATCGGCGATTACGATATGGTGCCAGCATTAACGCTCAGAACTATCCCTACAGTCATTCCTGAGTTGGAAACCCTAGGACTGGAAGATGATTTATTTCCCTTTTTGCTACCGCATAAAGGCTTGGGTCTGGTCGTTGGTGAAACCGGATCTGGTAAATCGACTCTTCTGGCGTCAATTTATCAGTACTGTGCTATACATGACCCCGACCGCAAGATAGTCACAGCGGAAGATCCTATCGAGTTTCTGCTGAACTTTCCTAACACGATACTCTTGCCTGAACAGTCACAGATAGGTAGGGACGTCGCATCATTTGCCGAACACCTGCGCCTAACTCTACGCCGTGCCCCAGGCGTGATTGGCGTGGGTGAAATTCGTGACTTGGAAACCCTCAGTGGTGCCATCATGAACGGCCAGTCAGGACACCTTTGTTTATCCACGATGCACACCAATTCACCTGGAGAGACTATCCCTAGAGCTCTAATGCTGGTTCCAGAAGATCAGAAAGATGCGATGGCCTGGAACTTGCTCAGTAACCTTCAGTTCGTCATTGCTCAGCGCCTGCTTAAAACAACCGACGGTAAACGCCAGTCGGTCCGGGAATATCTGGTATTTGATGACGAGGTAAAAGAGTCACTTGGCCAACTGAAATACACACAATGGCGTACCTGGATTGATAACTATCTCGGCGAACGCGGTAAGCGGATGAGCGATAAAGCCTGGCTGATGTACCAGGCAGGCATTATCGACCGCAAGGAACTCCTAACAGTCATCAACCCACATGAAATTTCGCGGAGGGAAGCATTGTGAACATCTGTGAATGGCGGGATGCAGGTCGCCGGCTGGAGATTCTTGGGATCCCAGTCGTCTTGTTTGCGTTGTACTTCGCTTGGTTCCAGTGGCCTGAGACCAGCACAATCTGGGCGGTCACAATTCTGATTATCTTTTTCCGGGTCCTCTCCTTCTTCGGCTTCACCATCACTGTATTGTGGCAACGGCTGGTTAGCCTCCTGCGTGGCAAGCAACTTACCGGACGTCCGTGGTGGTACCGCCGGTTCTTTGAATAAAAACAGGAACTGATTATGCAAAAACGTACCTACCTCACTATCACACCGAATAACAAAAAAGACGCATTACGCGCGGCCGGACGTCTTGATGATGGGAAATATGCACTCGAGTATGATCGTTCTGAAAAACTCTGGTTTGCGGTAGAGGGTGCAGACCTAGAGAAAGTGAAAGCCTGGCTACCCGAAAACACCGTAACGGACGTCGGTCAGACCATCACCGATAACCTGACGCCAGCGGAAGAGTTCGCGCAGGTACTAAAGGATGCAGGTTTCATCCTGCCTAAGAACAGCCTGCCTGAGATGGACGGTAAGCGGCACAGGGTTGCCACCAATGGCGATAAAGCCGGTGCCACCTCAGGCGTGTACCAGGGTTTTCTCGATGGACGCCCGGCGGGATGGTATCAGGATCACCGGGCGAGTGAAGGCAAGGTGAACTGGACGTCTACTGGCTCACATACCTATGACCCGGCAGAGACCATGAAGCAACGTGCGCTGGCCGCACAGAAGCGCTGGGACAGGGAAATACAGTCACAACTAGAGTTTGCACAGAAGGGGAAAAATCTGTCGCGGCAATGGAGCAAAATGCCCGCAGCCACAGAGACACACACCTATCTAGCTCGAAAAGGTGTACCGGCAACCGACGGTGTACGTCTGGATAAATACGACAATCTGGTCATCCCTCTACGAAACACCGATGGCGAGCTCCGCACCCTCCAATACATCAAACCCGACGGCACCAAGAACCTAAAGAAAGGCGCAGAGAAGACCGGCAACTTCTTCGTGGTGGGCGGTGAGCTTAGCCCGCAGCGTCCCGTGCTTTACGCAGAAGGTTATGCCACGGCCGCCAGTCTGCACCTCGCCACAGGAATGCCCGTTGTGATGACGGTGGATGCTGGCAATCTGGTGACGGTGTCACGCAACCTGAAGGCTCGCTATCCAGACAGTCTCCACATTATCCTGGGTGAGGACGACTTCACCAAAACCAACAATAGGGGTGAGCAGGATAACAAGGGGGCTAAAAAAGCACGGGAAGCCGCTTCGGCTATTAATGGCGTTTACATCATCCCGACCTTCACCGAAAGCGAGCGTGCACAGGCGTTTGCCGGTACAGCTACCTTCAGCGATTTTAACGATATTCACGTGGCCAGAGGACTGGAAGCAGTACGCGAACAGCTGGCCCCGATATTCGACGAACTCATTCCCGACTGGCGTCAGCCCCTTACGGAGACTCACAGCATGCCTGACAACGACATCCGGCAGGATGAACCTACCATTCCATACTCCGATTTCTCTGACTATCCGGACTTTAGTGGCGATTTTCAGGAGGAGTTTGCGCCGCCAACGAATGTATCTGAACCGCCGTTACCCATACCGGAACGTATACAGCCACATGAATCACCTGAAGTTGTACAGCCAGAAGTCTCAGTTGCGCCACTGGTGCCAGCTAGTGATGAAAAAGCCTCGCCTTCACCTTCTCCGGAAGAACTGGTCTCACATCCGCAGGAGCTATCTGCAGATCCCTCCATACCGGTAGCTGAAAATCCCCCCCCTGCAGACACGTCGTCTTTAACCGCGTCGGACAGTTCTCACATAACTAGCGCCGACCTGCAGAATGCAACCCAAGCTGACATCGCCAGCGCAGAGATGTCACCATCTGTCAGCCCTCCGGATAACGTTGCTGAGGCACAGCAGGCCGATCCCAGCATCCTGCCGGTCACGGAGGCACCATTAGTGCACGCATCATCGAAGGATGAATCACTACATCCGGCCGCTGCAGACGTCGATCCTGCACCCACTCAGGAAAATGGATTTTCATTCACATTCGGGCGCCTACCGGGCGATGTCAGTCCTGAAGGGCCAGAAGTGGCCCGTATCGACCTGGATGAGCTCCTACAGGGACTGACCAGCCGCCAGGAAGGCCGGACCTGGGTATACGCGCTCGATGGCGAAGATGCGTTTCGAGATTATGGCGACCGCATCGTTATGGCTACACCGCAGGCCAGTGAAAACGACCGTATGATCCTGGCCGCACTACTCTCAGCCAAAGCTAATCAGCGTGGTGCCGTTGAAGTTACCGGAAGCCCAGATTTCATTCAGCGCACGCTGACGCTGATTGCCGATCACAACATTGAAGTGCATCTGAAAAACCCGCAGCAGCGCGAGCAGTTTGAGGCCTTGCTACAGGCCAGAGCAGCTGAGGCAACGGCGAAGAACGGCATCAATATCAGCACGCCCGGGCAAGAAGCTACACCATCGCCTGCCACGAATACACCGGCTACCACACCCGGTTCGGATATATCACCAGCAGTGAATAGGGCAGCACCTGAAAATAGCCCCTCCAACCAGACCACACCAAAGGCTGCTGCATCAGCCATCCCTGAAATGACCGTCTTTGAGAAAGAGACACTGCGAACGGGACTGACCGGCAAGCTGCTTGAATCCGGGAGGGCTCCCTACCAGTTCGACAAAACCAATACCGAGAGTTTTTACGTCCAACTGCGTACAAAAGCCGGCAACAAAACCTACTGGGGCGTGGAACTGGAGCAGGCGCTGAAGGACAGCGGCCTACAACAAGGCGATATCGTGAAGCTGCAGTATCTGGGTAAGCAACCCGTGACAGTCAACGTTCCACTGACGGATAAAGATGGGGTGATCATCGGATATGAGCGCCAAGAGAAACACCGCAACCACTGGTCACTGAGCCCCGCGCAGAACAACCGCCTGTTGGTTGCTGACCGCCACCAAGTCGCACCGGCGGCGCTATCTGCCTATGACGGCAATGTCTTCTGGCAGCTGCAGCAGCAGGTGATTAAGGAGGTAGCCCCATCTCTGTCACTTGCTTCGCCGAATGGCCACGGCCTGCTGTACACCGGTCCAGACGGTGAAGGACAAAAATCGCCACAATCGCCACCGGTAAATGCCGTGGTACCGGCCTTATCGAAAGCGGCAGGCTCGGTGGTTATGCATGCGGCAAACAGCGATGGTGAAGTACTGGCACACCTGGTAAAAGCCCACGGCGATTATCTGCAGGGCGTGATGCGTCATGAGGGAGAGCTTCGCCACGTACTGGCCCGGATATGCACCGGTGCCAACGGCAATACTTGGCTTGCCGTAAATACTGTCTCCGATTCTGGCGAACTCACACTGATAGGCCACGGCTCAGCCGTGAACTTCGTGAAGAACGGTGAAGCACTTCGGGACACCTTTGCTTTTCAGCTTAAAGGGAAGGATGCCCCGAAATTTGCCGTTCCCCTAGTATCACCGGGAAAGATCCCGCCGGCCCTGCACAGCAAGCTGGGGTTCGACAAACCCTGGGCACAGCCGAAAGCACCGGAGCCGGAACAGGCACCCCGGGTGCAGGTTAAGCCGGCCAATCAACCTCAACCCATGTGAGGACCTCATGCGTAAAATACTCTGCACCACCCTTTTACTCCTGGCGTGTCTTCCTACAGCCGATGCAGCTTCCTGTCGTGCTGGTATTGCTGCAAAGGCCGGCAGTGAAGCCGGTTATAACCGTGCTAAAGAAGCTGCTGACGCTTGGTCACAGCGCCAGAACAACGTCACCGCGTCACTGGGAGACTGCCTAGGGAATATTTCCACCACCATTACGGCACCAACGTTTCCCAATCTAACCGACATCATGAATCAGATCGGCCAGAAAATTTGTAAGGCTGCTCGCGATAAAATCAGTAACTACGTTCCTCCGACCATAGACCCCTGGGGAGACTATGCCTCCAGTAGCGGCCTTTCGTCTTACAGTTCGGGAACGACATCAATTCCCGTCAGCACGCAATCATCCCCGGCGGCCACTGACAGTGGCCGTTCTTTTATCTCACTGAACTGATGGAAACTACCAAGTGACGAAACAATCTCCAGCCTCCCCAGGGGAGGCTTCTTCAGACACGACAAAAAAGGTTCAGGAGTTTGATGAGAAACACCTCGTCCCCTTCATGGAGGCAATGCAGCTTCAAAAAGACAGGATGCTTAACGCCTCTTTTGCCCGCAAATGTCTGGCGGTCGCTCTGGTGTCCGTCTCCTTCAACCTGGTGCAGTTTCCAGTTAACGCTTGGCTTACCTGGCAGGTTGCTCACCCTCCGGTGAAATACTTCGCCACGCTCAACGGCAGTGTGTTGGCACAGTACCCGACGTCAGAACCAGCTTACAGCGATGATGACGTGATCGCATTTGGTGACAAGGTAGTCCGCAGCGCCTTCCAGCTCGACTTCAAAAACTACCGCACACAGATCAGCGATCAGCAGCAAAAGTTCTCAGAAGAAGGCTTCAGGAGCTACTACAGCGCACTAACCAACTCCAACCTGTTCTCAAAGGTAAAAAAAGACAAGCTGTTGATGTCTGCCAACGTCACCCGCAAAGGGATGATTTACCGCCGTGGCAGGGAAGGTCAGGGCGGACCCTACATCTGGGAAATTCAATATCCCGTAACCCTGAGCCTTGATGGCCAGACCCGCAGTCTGCCACCTCAGAACTTCATTTTTACGATCCGTATTCAGCGCACCGACGTCAGGCTCAAGCCTGAAGGAATCGAAGTAGCCTCAGTAGTCACCCGGGATGCCAGCTAAATTACGACAGGAAAACTCATGAATATTCGACTTCTCACGACAGCTTTATTGCTCTTGTCTGCAGGCTATGTGCATGCCGCTAACTGGGCAGATGCTCGAACAAACACCCCTTCAAAGGATCTTCCGCCCGTCTCTGCTGCACCGATGCAGCCAAGTGAACCAGCAACAGACATCACCGCACCGTTACGTCAGTCACCGCCAGCACCACCGTCTGCAGCGGAGGCTTGGGCTATCGGACAGGCCGCACCACTCAACCGAGGAGAGATAGAAAACGTCAGCCGGGCAGTCGATGATGCCAGTCGGGGAAGAGCCTGGCAGCCTGCGGATGTAGTACCACGGATCTCCACGCTAACTGTAAACCTATCTCCGGGATCATCTCTGCCTGTACTCAGAACAGCTACACATCAAGCCAGCACGGTGATGTTTACGGACAACACCGGCGCCCCATGGCCACTGGCAGCCCCACCCTATAATGCAAACTCCGATGGCTTCACTGTGAATTACATCCCAGATAGCAGCGTGATGACTGTGCAGGCCCGGAGGCAGTATGACCGGGGGAATGTCACGGTCTACCTGAAGGGACTAGCGGTACCGATTATCGTAGACGTCACCAGCGGTGAAGCCAGTAACCAAGCCGCTTCGCGTGTTATTGATACCCGCCTGGATCTGCGCATTCCACAGCGTGGGCCGCAGGCGAAAAAGATGCCGGCACCACAATCAAAGATTGGCCTGAATAACCCCACCCTGCAGGCCTTTCTTGATGGCGTTCCCCCTAAAGAAGCTCGACGCCTGAAAACTGAAGGATCCGTACCTGATACACAGGTTTGGCAGATGGGCGACGACCTCTTTATACGCACCCGCAGCGAACTGCGTGATGCGTTCGAACAGACCCTATCCTCCGGCGATGGAACTTTACTGTACAAACTGCCACTGACCCCAGAAGTGGCTTTTTCTCATGGTGGGAAAACGGTCTGGATGACATTATCTCTGGAGTAAATATGGCCGCTGAAAAAGACGCTCGCCGGGACGTAAAGAAAACCGGCTTAATCATCGTTGGTGGAGGCTTCGCAGTCATCGCCGGGATTTTCTTACTGGTTTCCTGGCTGAATGCACCTCCGCCATCAGTGACACGGATAAGCGTGGATAGAACAGCAGATGGAACAGGAAAAACCACGGCTGAAAGCCCGCGATACCAAACCCTGCTCAGAGAAAACAATGCAGAAGGTGCTAAACAGGCGATGGCTAACAACACCAGTTTTATCGCCTCCGCAGGTTCTGGAACGGTGCGCCAGGTGCCACCAATTTCACAGGAAACTCCACCTTCACTACCAGCACCACGGCCAGAGGAGCCATTGCCTCCGCCTCAGCGTGCCCCAATGCAGTCAATCGATCCAGATCGTAAAAAAGCCTTGGAGGCGCTACTCAAAGAGCTCGTTGCTCAACGAGAGGCACCAGTTGGTCAGTTGGCTAGTGTGACCGGACAGACTGCGGGTCAGGCCGCTGGAGCCTCAGTCGCTACGGCTGCAAGTCCTTTCTCTGGATGGACGGACAGCCTTTCTCCTTCGACGAGAACTAGGAATGTCACGGGGTCAAGCGGCGCAGCAGCTGACCGGATTGTTATCCCTGTCGGTAGTCGTCCGGGTGGTGTGATTGTGACGGCGATTGACTCAGACAACACTGGCTCGCAGGTGCTGGCACAGATTCCAGCAGGACCTTATGCCGGCGCCACGTTAACAGCTAATGGCGTCAAACTCGTCGGCGATGGCGTGTCCATTCACTTCACCAATATGGACTGGAACGATAACACCTGGCGTATCGATGCCTGGGCTGCCATGCCGGATACACTGCAGTCATCCGTCGCCTCATCGGTCAACAACCGCTATGCAACGCGCATTCTGCTGCCTGCGCTGGCTCATGGTCTAGGGTTAGGTGGTCAGCTCTATGCCAGCGCCAATACGCAAATCCTAAGCACCGGACTCAATACTATTGAGGGACGCGTGGGCATGCCGGACGGTAAAGCGGTGGCCGGTACCATCCTTGGCGGGGCCGCCCAACAGGCAGGTCAGGTCATCAGCAACGACGCGCAAAAACTCCCGGTGAAGCAGGTGCTGGTTGATCGTGGCCAAAGCATCGCCGTGTTATTTATGTCCGCCGTAAAGGAAAGCGACAAAGTGATTAAGACTCGTGATGAGCCGACTGCAGTCAGTCTGCAGCCGGCCAGCCGCATGGTCCCTGCCTTACACCCCTGAAGAGAAACGCCATGAAAGAAAACTATTTCGATTCGGACCTTGAGCCCGAGGCTTCGCCCTTGCCGGAGCTTCACCCGGAACCGGAAACCGAAAAGTCTGAGACGCAGGCCAAAGACAACGACCAAAAAGCTAAACGACAGTTCATGGGCTATGACCTTAGCACGCTGCTGATTGCCGGCAGCGTGCTGGTTGCCATGCTTGCCTACGCTGTCTGGCCAGATGAGCCACCTACGCACGCCTTTATACCTGATCACCAGGCGGCCCCTGCACCGGTAGCGCCTACGGTTGTGGAAGAAGCTCCTGCACCAGAGCCCGAACCACTTCAACTCGCAGAGCCAGTTCAACCCGCCGCGCCCCCAGTTGACGCTCAGGCGCTGCAGCAGGTCAGCGAAGCCAGCAAGCAAGGGATAAATGCCCTGAATAGCCGGGTTAGCGAGGTAGAACGACGTCTAACGGCGCTTGAAGCACGAATAAAAGCCGTAGAAGCAAGCCCTCCCCCTCACGCCAGCGCCGCCAATCAGCCTGCAAAACGCGCTGCTGTTAAATCCACTACCACACGCCGTACATCGACGGTGCGGACTGGCACTGTGAGTCAGCGCAGCACCGGCGTGCAGGGATGGCGAGTACATACCATTTACCCGGGCATGGCCTGGATAACTCACGGAGGATCCACCTGGTCGGTACAAGCCGGCGACACACTCAACGGAATGTCCATTCGCAGCATTAATGCCACTACACGCACCGTCACCACAGACAGGGGCGTTATTCGCTAGGAGGGCTGATGGACGCCATTCAAATCCTGGTACAGGTTGCCGACGGTCTCAAGACCAGCGGTATCCGCCTGATACTGGCCCTGGGTTTTATGTTCGGACTTGGCGGATGCATCTTCACGCTGTTTTCCGTCGCCCAACGCGCACGTAGCGGTAAACCGACCAGCGGGCTTAAAGCCCTGGTGTCGGTCTGTCTCGGCGGAGCCCTTATCGCCCTACAACAAATGATGAACAAGGCCGCCCATACCCTGAGCTTTGGCGATGTCTCCTTTGATGCCATCGCCTATGCCCCGGATTCCATGGGTCAGGCAAAACTCGCCATCGATGCCGTGCTTACCTTGCTACGTGCAATCGGGGTGTTGTTTTTCTTCATGGGTCTGTCTCGTATCCGCCGCTCCTTGGTGGATGGCCACACTGGCCTGTCAGCCCGAGAAGATGTCTCTGCCGGCATGGTGATGCTCATCTGCGGCATTCTCCTAGCCTGCAATCCACAACTGCTCAATGCCCTGCAGAACACTCTGCATCTGAGCTGGAATTAACTCCATAAACAAAAGAGGTTTTAACAATGCGTCATTTCACACTGTCTGTTTCCGTTCGTCTCTGGCTGGCAGCTGCTTCTCTGGGTCAACGCCTTATCGCTCCACTGGTTATGCTCTTGAGTACCCTGACCCTCCCAGCTCACGCAGCTGATGATATTTTTGGCATGGTGGATCAGGTGGCCGATGGGGCCGATAACTCAGGGAAAAGCCTGCTGAAACTGGCGAAATTTGGGGGAATTGGCCTCGTAATTATTGGTGTATCACTTTGGGTAGCCAAGAAAAAGAACCCGCAGATTGGCTGGGGCTTGGTTCTGACCTTTATCGGTGCTGGCTGCATCATGATTGCTATTGACCAGTTCATCAAAAAAGGTCAGAGCACCATTCAGCTAAACCCAGTTGATGTGGGTTAATGTCACTTCCCCGGCGCTTGCGCCGGGGTTCTGCTTTACAGGAGGTTATCTTGAACCGATTCCCGGAAACGCTCAGTTTCCTTTACCCCATTCAGCTGGAGCCCTGTCCACCCGACGACAGTGACACAGCGCTCCCGTCCCTGACCCTGAAAGCACCTGAAGCCACGACGTTCTGCCAGTGGCTTCTTCCGGTGGCTCCTGAGTTTTACCACTGCGGTACCTCTGCCGATGCAGGCTACAACTCCAACGTCTGGCTGCTTCCCCTGGCCTCTCTGACAAAACAACTGGAACAGCTGATGCCAGACCAACGTGATGGCACCACGCTGGTAGAGTCGCTAACAAAAGCCTGCCGACGCTGGTCCCGCCATCACGTCACGCATCTGCGTTTGACCGCCGCCATACGTTACCGCCACTTTGACATTGAGCAGCAGGTATGGGGGCATCAGCATGCCGGGCATAACCCGGCCCTGCGCCGGCGTGCAGCAGAGCTCACCGGTGATGTCTGTGAGTTTTGCGGACACGTCAGCACCAGTAACCTGCTGGCATTTCGGGACAATAACCCGGAAAACACCCACGACGATAATGTGACCGTCGCCTGTAACGTATGCCTGTGCAGCCGCCATCTGAATCGTCTGGGCGCGAATGATGGTGTGATGGTTTACCTGCCTGAGCTGGTGCCGGCGGACATCAGCCGGCTGATAAGAGCGGTGGTGGCCGCCCGACGTGACGGAGACCAGCGCCAGCAAAATGGCGCAGCCATGATCCTCAACTGGCTTGCGGCACACCGGGCTGAGACAGAACGCTTTTGGGGGACCAGCCATCCGGGTGAGTTTGGTCAGGCTCTGCAACAGTCATCACCGGTACAGCGGGAGTCACTGCAACAGCGTCTGCGCCATATCGTCCTCATCCCAAATCCGGACATCATCGCCACCCGTTCGTCCAGCCTGAGCCTTCCACCAGGTCAATGGACGTCCCTGTACAACAAGTACTGCCGCCAGTCCTGACGGCGCTATCAGAGAGATTGAATATGAAAAACCCACTGGTCACCGCGCTGGAATGTGTGGAGGAAGCTATTGCCTGGGCCTCACGCTACGCACTGGGCCAGGACTTTACCCGTTACTGCGATCTGCGTACGACTGTTGGACTGACTGATGACGATCGCAAACGCCGTCCTGGCATGGCCTCACCGTATATTCTCCTCACAGAAGAAGGCCACTATGCCAGCGTGTTCGAAATCGAGGGGACCTACTGCGCGTTCAATGAAGAGAAGGCCATAACGGAAGAAGAAAGGCGGGATAAAGCGCTTTTCAGTAACTACATTTCACACCTGACCACCCTGTTGACCAGCGAATTTAAAGAACCTGGACGTAAACTGAGTTTCGTCTTCGAATGCGATCCAGATAAAGCACGGGCAGAACTAAGGAAACTGCTGGCTCACCAGTACCGCAGCCTGAAGCGTATGGGCCTCGACCTGACCGATATTCTGGATGAGCGTATTGAAAAAATGGCGCCCTTTATCGCCAGAGAGCGTGCTTTTCTTGTGGTGTACACCGCCCGTGAAGCGCTATCCACGACCGAAATACGCGATGAAGAAAAGCGACGCGAAACCCTAGTGAAGAAAAGCCCGGGCGCGCGCTATGGTCAGAATCCGGTGTTCCAGGAACTGGAGGGCCTGAAGATCCGCCATGACACATTCATTACAATGCTGGAAAACCAGTTTGGCAAAGGCGACTTCGGTACCCGTATTCGTCTGATGAATGCCCATGAATTTGGATTGGCGTTACGTGAAGAAATAGAGCGTGACAGCACGTCAAAATCCTGGCGACCGTATCTGCCCGGGGATATAAAGTGGCCGCATGGCCGACCTAAGGGTAACGACCATTCCACACTATTGGCGCCTCATCTTCACTATCAGCTATTCAACAGCGATCCGAAGATTGATGGCAGCTTTATCGAACATGATAACCACTGGCACACCACGCTGGCACTCTCGTTGGGACCTCAGCAGCCAGAAACGTTTAGCCAGCTATTTGATAAAATCAACCGCCACCTACCCTGGCGTATCCGTATGGATTTAATGCCCGGTGGAATCAAAGCGCTAGGTGGAAAGAGAACTATCCTGAGCCTGGCCGGTCTGCTGCCACCGCTGCGCCCGATCTATAATTCGGTTCAATGGCTGGATGAGGCGGATAAAAGCATGCCGGTCTGTGTGATGACAATATGCGCCAGCACTTGGGCCCGAGATAAAGAAACAGCGAAGCGTAACCGTACCCTGCTTCAGAAAGCACTCCAGTCTTGGGGAATCTGTGAGGTCACCGGAACATTTGGAGATCCTGCTCGAGCCTGGGCATCCACTCTGGTGGGAGCGAACGCACTCAGCATCCCGTCACTGATGTATCCGCCACTCTCAGCGGCGCTAGCATTGCTCCCCCTGCAGCGACCGGCCACCCCGTGGGCTGATGACGCCAGCATTGTGTTTGCCACCCCTGACGGTAAGCCCTTCCCGGTGAAACTCGCCAGCAACCTGCAGACCAAATTCACGGAGATCGTTGCCGGTGAACCAGGTACCGGGAAGTCGGTAGCCCTAGGGGCACTTAGCGAGGCCATCTTATTCTCAGGCCAGAGTAGCCTGCCATTTCTATCCTATGTCGATAAAGGTTTCTCTGCTCAAGGTCTAGTCAGGCTCATTCGTGACGCGCTGCCCAAATCCCGCCAGAACGAAGTGGTCGGTATGGTTCTTGAAAACAGCCGCAAGCACTGTAAGAACCCGTTTGACGTCCAGATCGGCATGAAATACCCGCTGACGCCGGAAAAGGAATATCTACTCAGCATCTGCGAAACACTTTGCGTCAACCCAGAAACCGGCACTCCACCAAACTCACAGGACTGCCGGCAGATCCTCAGCCGAGTTATCGATACAGCCTATGAGACGAATGCCAACCTGGCGCCAGTTCGCTATGCGCAAACGCTGGAGCCTCTAGTTGATGAGGCGCTGGAAAAGACAGGTATCCGCCATGAATACGACGATAACTGGTGGTCAAAAGCCACCTGGTTCGAGGTCAGGGATTTACTTTTTTCCCGAGGAGAAATGACCGCCGCCACCCGCGCCCATTATCAGGCCATGCCGGAGCTGAGTGACCTACAAGTCTACCTCAATGATGAGGACGTCCGTATGCAGTACGGCACCATCACCCGTGAAGGCAGTGGGGAAACGCTGCTCTCCTATATCAGCCGTTGCCTATCGGATGCCTTACGCACCTACAAAATGCTTTCCGGCCGTACCGTGTTTGAATTAAACCCGGACACTCGCGTGATAGCCATTGACCTGAACAATGTGGTTGGTGGCAAAACTCGAGCCGGTCAGGTCAAAACCGGGCTAATGTATCTGTATGCTGGCCAGTTGGCCGCCGGGCATTTTGAGCTGCCGCAGTATCGCAACGAGCTGATGCGCGAACTGCCGGAAATGTACCAACCATTTCATCACGAACGACTGACCCAGCTGGCGCAAGAGGTGAAAACCAAGATCTACGACGAACTGCACAACGCCAAGGACATCCCGTTTATCATGAATAAACTGGTCACCCAAGACCTGGAGAACCGCAAATTCTTCATCCGTACCGTGCTGAGCTCTCAATATCTGAACCACTTCCCGCACGAGATCTTGAAGTCGGCCAATAGCCTCTATCTGATGCAAGTCAGCCACGAGGATCTGCCTTTGCTGACCGAGCATTTTGGCGTGCCGGTGCATACAGCGCAGACGTTTCGCCATATCGGATCAGGGGCCTCACCTGACGGCAGCGGTACCCACTTCTTGGCGTGTTTCCGCCTAAAAACTGGCAGAGTGGTGCAAATCCTTAAAAATACCCTCGGCCCCAAAGAGCTATGGGCGCTCAACTCAACCCCGAAAGATGCCGCATTACGCGACCAGTTGTATGACCTTCTCGACGGTCGTAAGGCCAGAGCTATCCTAGCTGAAGCCTTCCCGACCGGCAGCGCTGTCAACCTCATTGACCTGCGCCAGAAAGAAGCACGAGAAACCGACCACGGCAATGTAATTAACCGACTGGCCAGCGAACTGATTGCCTCACGCGGCCTGCAAATTTGATTAAGGCAAATCCCATGAATAAACGACTACTAGCCGTCACCATCGGCGGCCTATTGCTGTCTGCAACAAAAGCGCTCGCGATTACGGTGGATGTAATGTCCAGCGTTCCTGTGACCACTCAGATCGTTCCACAACTGAGCGCGGCTAACAGCACGCTGGGTACTATTCTCTCCACCAATCAGCAAATTGGCGGTGCCATCACTTCCGGTAACGACAAGATTGCAGCCATGATCCAGCAGTCAACAGAAAATATGCAGCAGTACGCTACCTATGCACAGCAGGTACAAAACCTGGAGCAGGCTAGGCGCAACTACACCGTACCGGACAGCATCTGCAGTGAATCGGCCTCCGGGCAGGCCTCACAGGTAGCCCGTCAGTCAGCGGCAAAACAGTCAACGCTTGCCAGCGGCGGGAGTATCCGAAACGCCGCTATCAAAAAAGCCCTGTCATCCAAACCCGACGTACCGGAAAAGGACCTGTTTGTCACGGCAGAAATCCACCGGAGCTACTGCACAAAAGAGGATGCGGATGCCTGGGGTGACCTCTGCAGCGGTGAGTCGGCATTACCAGGAGGAGATAAGGAGGTCCGGTCGTTACTGGCCGGTGCAGGCCCAGAAGGCAAGGCACCGGAGCTGACATTCACCCCGGAACAGACAGATGCGGCAATGATGTACCTCAAAAACTCGGTCCGCCACAGCCCCGGTCGTGCACTGAAGAAAGGGGAAGTTAAAACCGATAGCGGCCGTCAGTACATCGGGATGATGACAGAGCATGATGCCATCCAGAGCGCCGCTGAGCAGCCTCAGCTAGCGATGGTGGCCGCTAGCCAGCCTAACGAAGCCACAAAGGATGTTCTCGCTGAGGCTCTCCAGACACCATCGAGTAAAGCCTGGTTTGATGAAAATGCGTCACCGGAAGCAAAGCGTACCGGCATGATGTCGTTACGTGAGTTTGAGTCCTTCGAAGTCAATCGCCGATATGCCAATACTGATTACCAGACCGACCTACAGGCGATGGACGGTGACAACCTCCTGCGTGAATCCATTCGTATTCAGAGCCTACAAACCGCTCTACTTTTGGGTATCAAACAGCAGCTGCAGGAGAACGCCATTATCTCTGGCCAGCAACTGAGCCTAGAAGGTGTTCAATACTACGAGCCTCGCCTAGCGCAGAAACTTCAGCAGGCCGCCGCCGGAGCCACACGCCGATGAAAAAAATACGCAAAAAAGTCTGGCTTGCCGCTAATTTGATACTTCCGCTCTGGGAAGCCGGTCGAATGGCTCACGCGGCCCGATACGCAGCGGAGAAAAATGCGGAACGGTTCCGCCGCCTTTGGCCTGAGTCAGCCAAAAGAGAAACAGAGATGCTCAGTTTTGATGAGGCCGTGGCTGCCAGCGGCCATAGTCGTGAATCGCTGATGCGTCGTTATCTTCTCGCTAAACGGATCTGGCTGAGCATGTTCGCCTCAGCTGTAAGCATCGTCATTCTGTTACCCGTGGGCACACTGACACTGCTTACAGCCCCACCAAGCTCGGGTGTACTGCTGGTGCGAATGCTCAGCCTGATGTTCATGATCTCCACTTTTGCCGGCATGCTGTTTGTCTGTGCGATGAAAAACCAGTTTCATCTTTGGCAGCTTCTCAACCGAGAACTGGGGTCATTTTCGCAGTGGCGGGCAACCGGCACCTGGCTAAAAGAGATCTTCAGTTGGCGTGCAAGGTTCTGACAATCCCCCCCTGCCATCCTCAGGATGAGCATTCTGTTCGTTACGGAAACCTATATGAAAAGACTGCTACTGTTACTGGCTGCTTTCGCGCTGGTCGGTCTGTCATTGCCGACATTTGCAGACAACATCAACTATGACACGATCAGCGGGGCAGCCACCCGTTCTACTGACCTATCCCGTCAGTTACTTATTATGGTCTATGGGGACGTGGTGAATAATCCCCTGCAGCCTCAGAACGTCAGCTTTATTGGCCAGCTGTACGGTGTATTCAACGCTATTATCGCAGGTCTGGCATTTATCTGGTTTATGGGGATCACACTGAGGGCCACAGTCCTGACCGGGAACCGCGGCAAAGTATTTGGTCGTGGTAATACAATGATGGCTCCAGTATCGTCCCTAGCAGGTTTTATGGCTTTGGTACCGACACCTTCTGGCTGGTCTATATCGAATCTGGCGTTCCTGTGGATGTCATCAATTATGGGAGTAGGGAGCGCCAACCTGCTCACTGATAAAGCGGCTGACGCCATTATGGAAGGTCAATCGATGATAATGCAGCCCGTAGCCGGCGAAACCATCACGGCTGCCAGGGGTATCTTCGATATGTACCTGTGTAAGACGGCGATGAATACCGAACAGGCTGAAATGCACCAGTCAGGTAATAGCAACACACCGCCAATGTCAGAACAGCGCTCCCCAGATGGCCGTGAAGTGCGAATATCGAACGGCAGCGCTCTCTGCGGAAGTGCCAAACTACCAGAAACAAAAGACAACACCTCCTGGTTCTCCTTTAGCGTCCCGATAAATTCCGGCCCGCTCGAAACTGCCCAGATGAATGCCTTTACCACGATGAATAGCACATTATCTCAGAGCGCGGAAAACTTTGTCAGCGCCTGGCGTAGTTATCAGGACGGAGGGCAAGGCCAACTCCCTGATGTTGAGGCGGAAATTCAGCAGGCAGCACGCCAGTATGAAGACACAATTACAGCAGCAACAGCAAGCGTGGACAATGAAGGTACAATCCGTAGTGAGCTAGCAAACTATCTGAAGCAAAGCGGCTGGATTTCGCTGGGTGCTTGGTATCAATCCTTCGCAACGGCGAATCAGAAAGTAAACAGCATTGCTCATAAGAGTCCAGTAGTCACTGGACCCTCAAATATAGGCGAAGTTGGGGTAGGAAAACTAAGGGAAGAGATTCAAACAGCATTGTTGGCACAACGTAAGAACTCAACATACACGCCACCACTAGGATCTGCTAATACTGCAGGAAATGAAAATACTGACGATGTTCAAAGTGCTAACGATGCCATACTTAAAATCATGCCTCCTATGCAGACATTTACCAGTTGGGTTATTCAATCGGTTATGTCTGGTCAAAATGGAGATAACTCAGAACAGGTAAATCCATTGCTGAAAATGAAAGCGATCGGAGATTACACTCTCGTAGCAGCCCAAACTTCATTTTCCATTTTTACTGCAGCTAAGGCAGCGGTTGATTGGGCGGGAGCTGATGGTAATGGCCTTACCAAAATAATTAATACCGTCACCGGCGCCGGGTATATCGCAAAAAGTGTGATGGGCTCTATCTCCCCGGTGGTGTACTTTATATTATTTATATTGCTGAGTGTGGGATTTTCACTTTCTATTTTCTTACCTTTTATTCCATTGATTTACTGGATAACTGCCTGCACATCCTGGCTTGGAAGCGTACTCATTGGAACTACAGCAGGTTCACTATGGGCTGCAACACATATAGGCACTGAAGAAGATAAAGGTAGTCGTGCCAACTACGGTTACATCTTTTTGATTGATGCCGCTATCCGTCCATCTCTTATGGTATTCGGATTCTTTTTCGCCAGCCTGGTAGTCGTGGCCATCGGTACATTACTGAACATGTTAATCACTCCGGCGCTAGCAAACGTGCAGGCAGATTCCGTGACCGGCCTCGCCAGTATTATCGGGATCCTGATGATTTATGCACGAACTTGCACCACGCTGGTATCTTCTTCATTCAGCCTACAAGTCTATTTGCCAGATTATGTCATTGCCTGGTTAGGTGGTCGTGAAGCTGCACAGATGATGAAAGGAGCCGTTGAGTCCACCCGTAGCATGTTTGCTGGATTTGGAAGTAAAGCCGGTCACGCACCAGGACTGAAAAAAGTAGATGCAGCCAAACCAAGAGGGGATACTAACGGCTTTAAATAAAATGAAACCAGTCACGTAAAAAAGACTTAAAAATAGGTCATTTTATGATATAATTTGACCTATAAACCAGTCTCATGCCAGGAGAGTATTATGCCCAACATCATTCATAGTGATACCACAGCTAGTGTCAGTGAGCTTAAGAAAAACCCAATGGCTACCGTCAATTCTGGTGCAGGCTTTCCTGTGGCAATTTTGAACCACAACCAGCCGGTTTTCTACTGCATACCAGCCGAACTCTATGAACAAATGCTTGACTACATTGATGATCAGGAGCTGTCTAAACTGGTTCAGAAACGCAGTAAGCAGACCTTACACGATGTAGATCTGGATAGCTACCTATGACATATCGGGTAAAGTTTAGATCGGATGCATTGAAAGAGTGGAATAACCTTGATAAGGCTATTCAGCAGCAGTTCGCCAGAAAGCTCAAGAAGTGTGCCGAAAATCCTCATAACCCCTCCGCGAGGCTTCGAGGGATGCCTAATTGTTATAAGATAAAATTACGGGCATCTGGCTTTAGGTTGGTTTATCAGGTTATTAATGACGAGTTAATTATTGCTGTGGTCGCCGTGGGTAAACGGGAGCGCAGTGAGGTATACACGCTAGCCAGCAAACGGCTCAGATAAATATCGGGAAGATAGCCATGACAATTAAACACATCGATACTTATAGCAAGAATTGGCCTGTCGCTGTAGTTGGGGTCGTGTCATTTGGATATTTGCTTTTTGTTTTCCCGTTTCACCTAGGGCTCGCTGGGTGGTTCTATGCTATGAAAGATAACCCTCGATACGGGATCCGACCACAAGATATACCACTCGCATCTTTCTTGTGGATCTCATTAGCAATCGTAATCGGCTTGGTTACCTATTCGATTATAAAACAACGAAAAAATATTAAAGCCTTTTCAGAATTTTTCAGAGAGTCTGAGCTTTGTGCCCCATCCCCCCAGAATATTGCTAGAGATCGCACGGGGTGGGGCTACCTAGGGATTGATACCAAGAAAGGGACCCTGCTTTACATCAATCATCCTGATACAACCATTTTTAACTTCTTTTTTCCACGAGATGTTAGGGTTATGGGATTCGGTATGTACGACTGGAAATCCATTGAGGTAGAAGGGAAAAAACTGACTATTTACACCAGTAACCCTGAACTCCCATCAGTTTCTATAAACACCGGCAAAGCTGAACAACTGCTCGAAAAAATCAATGCGATGCGTAGCCAGAGCTGGATCTATGAATACAGTATTCCTGGTTGTGTAGAAAATCAGGCACCGAAGATAGCTGAAAGAAACGGCATCAACCTAGTTCTACCACCGAAATAATTCGTACGCTGATCTCACCCCTTCATTAGAGGCACTCCTTTCAGAGTGCCTTTTCTTTTGCATTCGCACGACCAAGGCACCCTATGACGCAACTACCCCGCAATGACGTCCGGTCTAATGACTGGTCAATGGCTGTGGTCGGCGGCTTTATCACGCTGATTATCGCAGCCCTATTTTTTCGCCAGCTCACCGTCGAAACCTGTACTACCCTGCTCTACTGGCTATGGAATATTGCCGATTTCCCTCGTACTCATGAATATGCCGCCTGGCGTATTAACCTTCTGGCCAGAACGCACAATAACGCCCCGAACGTTAGCTGGGGTGAGTTCTTCACCGTAATGGATGTCACCGCAGGCATTCTCATGATTGTACTGCTCCCGCTCATCATTACGGGCATGATCGCCGTTCGCCGGCACCAAGTAAGTCGTACCCGACGCGATATATCAATCCAGACACTGCCCCGCATTATGTCCACGTTCTCACCATCAATTATTCCAGCACTAACCTATGGTGATAAAAAACAGCAGTTGCTGAACGTGGATCCTGAAGAACATCGCAGCGCACAGACACCGGATGAGTTCGCCATTGAGCACAAGCTGGTCGTTAACCAGCGTCTACGCCGTGATCTTGCTCAGGAACAGTTCATCGCCCAACTGGGCACCCGGTTGCCCAAAGTAGCTGCCGGTGAGGACGTATCCCCACTCTTCAACACCTTCAATGACCATGAACGGGCAATGTTCGCCATCTTCGGTTTACAGCATTTCATGGACAAGCGTAAAGACGCAGAAGCACTGCTAGATGCGCTCAACCGCTCCACGCTGAAAGTAGACCGCCGGTACCGGAACAGGATTGGCTACCCAAATCTGACACTAGCCAACGCCGCATTCCAAAAAGTAATAGCCACAGAGCAGGCCCGGAGCTTCATCAGGCAATACGGCTACTGCCGTACTGCCATCTCGGCGCTGCATGACAACGATCTGCACTTACCCATTCGCCGCTTCCGCTGGCTGAAAGGTCTCGATCGCCCACTCTGGTACACCCTAGCGTCTACCGGTCGTCCCTGGCCATTTGTGGAGGCTGCCGGCGTCGTCAGCCAGGCCCACTGGGAAACACTGGCTGCGCGTTACCGCGTTCGCCTTAGCCACCCCATCATGAGCCTCGCGCTGGATGGCCTCGAGGCCGATTTGCGGAGCATCGGGGCCGTCGTTGACGACACGTCAGGAACGGCTCGCTCACCTGTTGAAGAGGAGGGCGATATCGATGATGACGATGAAGATGCCGACCCGGCAGCTGGCCATACAGAAGAACCACACACACACCGCCACACCCATTCCTTTCGCCCAAAAATGAGATAACCCATGTCAGAGAAAACCATTTTCAATATCAGCACCGAAATTCACGATCAGCACCTTCTGGTCCGTCTTAACGACAGCAACCTCTTTTGTCTGAATATGCCGACCGCCGATCGTTATCAACTCACCCTGGAACAGGATGCCGGGCAATACGTTATCTGGATGCGCCAGAGCAATAATGGCTTTGCCCGTCTTTTCTCAACTGAAGACCCGGAGCTCGCCAGCCTGATAATGGACACAACAGCCGATGCACTCACACGTATGGCCATGACCACCAATCCGGTTCGGAAAGTCCCCTCTGTCTTATCGTCGAAGTGGAAATGGTTCACCCCTGGAGTCCTATGCCTGGCCCTTGTAGCAGCCTGGCTGGTACCGCAGCTCAGCGGACCAGTAAAGATGACGGTCTCCGCCCCGCAGGTATTACAGACTCAGCCTGCAGCAGTTGCAGTAGCCCCGGTAGTACCGGTACAACAGGCCCCGCAGGCTCAGAACAGTAATCCCGCGCTCTCTCCGGAAGCAGCCGCTGAGGCCCGGACTTTGCTCGCAGAACGTCTCAAAAATGGTGCAGCAAAGCAGGAATTCACTGTTCGCCTATCCTCTGGCCATGAACGCTCACTTTACATCTTCCTTGATCCGGAATGTCCTAACTGCCGCATCTTTGAACCGACCGTCCAGGCTCTGGCAGAAGACTACAACGTAGAGATTTTCCCGGTAACGTTGATTGGCAAAACCCGCACTGCAGACGAGGTGGCCCCCCTACTCTGCGCAGCACCGGAAAAGCGTGCAGGGATGTGGAAGGCCCTGAACGACACCGGCGCAGATATGCTTACCTTGGCAAAAAAGGAGAAAGCTGTCACCGCCTGTGATGCTGGCAAGCAGGCCCTGGCGCGCAACGATCTGGCATTTGAGCTATATCGCATGCCGGGGACACCGACGGTCATCAGCGATGACGGCCGCATGATCCCACTGCAGGCAATGACCAGTGATGCAGCACTGAAATCCTTCCTCAATACCCGCCAGTAAGGAGATCTTAATGGATTTAAAAGGACGTCCCGGCCCTGTGGACAGCTGGCGAATAAGCCGGCTGGTTCACGATAAGCTGGCTGAGCGCATACTCCTGGCACCGGCTACCGTGCAGCTGCTACTGGTGTTTTCTCTGATTGCCGGCGCCTTATGGCCAGCCACATTGTTGTTATCCCTACCACTCAACACCATCCTGCTGGTCGCATTTAGCGACCAGCGCTTTCGTTTACCGCTGCGGATACCGATGGATGTCGGAGGACTGGACCTCTCGACAGAGCGCGAGCTCAGTTGGAACATTCCACTGCTCAACCTGAACCTGCCCAAGATTATCAGGGGAAAATCAGAAGGTACGCTATGCCTGGGTACAGCACGCAAGCAGGACAGAGGCAAGGAGTTGTGGCTACAAACCTCTGACGCCCTGCGCCATATGCAAATTATGGCCACCACCGGTGGCGGGAAAACGGAAACGCTCTACAGCATGTACCTCAATTCGCTGTGCTGGGCACGCGGGTGCTGTATCTCTGACGGTAAGGCACAGATAGACCTCGCTGTCGCCACCTGGTCAATGGCCAGACGCTTCGGTCAGGAAGACGACTGGCACGTACTGAATTTCATTACCGGTAGCGATGACAAGTTTAAAAAGTTGTTACTCGGTGATAAGTCTCGTCCACAATCGAACGGCACCAATCCTTTCGCTTACGGGAGTCCGACCTTCATCACCCAACTGATGGAGTCTTTACAACCGGCAGGCAACGGTAGCGATGAAGGGTGGAAAGACAAAGCGCGCGCCATGATGAACGCGCTAATTTACGCTCTATGCTACAAACGGGCCAGGGACAACATTCTGCTGACGCAGGACGTCATTCAGTCCTATCTCCCGCTGGTTAAGTTTGTGAGTCTGTACCGTGAAGCGTTGGAGCAAGGCTGGCACGAGGAAGGCTACAAGCCGATGGAGAACTATCTGGCCAACCTCGCTGGCTTTGATATGAACCTGATTAACCGTCCAGGAGAATGGTCTCAGGGCGCTCTGGACCAGCACGGGTACCTCATCCAGCAGTTCACCCGCATGCTCAGCATGTTCAACGATACCTATGGCCATGTTTTCCCCAAAAACGGTGGAGACATCGATATGCAGGACATCCTGCACAACGATCGCACGCTGGTTGTGCTCATACCAGCTCTTGAGCTTTCCGATAATGAAGCAGCCACGCTAGGTAAACTCTACATTTCTGACATCAGGATGAATATCGCCAAAGACCTGGGTAACAAAATTGAGGGTTCACCTGAACACACATTGACTGTGAAAAAGTTCGCCAGCAAGTTTCCGTTCATGCTCCTTTGTGACGAGGTTGGTTACTACTTCGCACCAGGTCTGGAGAAGCTAGCCGCTCAGATGCGAAGCCTTCGTTACATGCTGGTTATCCTTGGCCAGGATCTGCAAGCTATGCTGAAACACGGGAAAGAAGTGTATTCCGTGAATGCCAACCTCGGCACCAAACAGTTCATGAAAACTGAAGATACGGAAGACACTCTGAAGATGATCCGTGCGGTCGGTGGTACTGGCCAGTACGCAGAGCAGCGCACCATGGAACGGACCAGTATGGGGAGCTATCAGGACATTGACCGCGTGGAGTTTCGTGACAAAGACAATATCCAGCTAGATGAACTCAAGTCACTGAAGGAAGGTGAAGGCATCATCGTGTTTGAGGATCAGCTGGTTCGCAGTAACTCCATCTACATCCCGGATAGCGAGAAGATTTCGAAGCTGCAGGTAAAAATCAACCGTTACGTTCCCATTCGTCGCCCAGATTTCACCGATCTTTGTCGAGAAATACCAGCCGCAGAACGCCGGCGTCCAGTATCCCAGGAACGGGTCAACCAGATTCTGGATATCTGCCACTCGACTAGTCCGGAAGAGTATCACGGCCACCTTCAAGCCCGTATCGAGGACCAGACACTTCTAGCCATCACACAGCTGGCCAGCGATCTGGATAGCCGAACCGATGTGGACTACAGCGACGATGAACGCGGTATTCTGCTGTTTGAAGCAGCAGTTAACGCCCTTGAGAAGAACAAGGGCAAATACCGCTGGCTGAAGGACCGCGAAAATATACGCATATCGAAGAAGCGTATTGAAGAGGCACACCAGAACAATGCCGGATACAGCAAGCCACCGGCACAACCATCACCAACGGAAAATTTCTTCCAGCCGGCGGCACCTTCATACCCCGAGCAAACCCACCACACAGAGAACAACACCAATGATGACTGGCACCAGAACTTCGCGCCTGACGCTTTTACTGACGACTTTGCTTCTTCCTCTGTCATCGATCGCATCTGAGGTAAGAATCACTACCGGATTTTCTCCCGGAGGAAGCGCCATCGAAAATATACTGACTGCAATTAATAGCGCCCGGCAAAGCATCGATGTTGCTGCATACAGCTTTACCAGCAAGCCTGTGGCCATCGCGCTGGATAACGCCAGCCAGCGTGGTATCAGAGTTCGGGTAGTCGCGGATGCGAAAGACAACGGCGGCCGATATTCAGCTGTCACCTGGTTAAAGCATAAGGGTATCTCGGTTCGTCTGAACGACCGCTACGCTATTCAGCACAACAAATTCATGGTTATTGATGGAGTGACTACTCAAACGGGCTCGTTTAACTACACGTCTAGTGCAGTTAAACGCAATGCCGAAAATACGATAGTCATCTGGAATGAGCCTTCGACAGCGCAGGCTTATCAGGGGGAATTTAATCGTCTCTGGAGTGAAGGGACTGATTAACGTCAGGCAATCTGGCTGGTCACGTCACGCAGCTGCACCTGGATAATTTTAGGCTACAACCACTCGCTTCCTTAGCTGAGGTTCTAATGGATTTTCATGACCCGTTTCTGGTGTTAAACCTTAACATCCTTACCACAGAGTCGTTTAAAAAAATAAGCTAATGCGCCAATCATAAAACCGCCTTCGTGGCGGTTTTTTTTTGTTTCCTGGATCAAATAACTCAGGGACTAGAAATTACAGCTTCAGGCGTCACTACATGTAAGGTCATACAACACAGAAAGATCGAAGATGATGATTGAGGGCCCATGAAGATAAGAATCGGTCCATGCACCTTCCCAGTCATAAACGCCGTGAAGTCCGCAGTTTCTGAATAGCTCGATGGTCTCTTCCGAATTCACGCCTCTGTTGCCAGCGTAGAACATTTTACCTTTGAATTTCTTGTAATGAGGTTGTGCTAACCCATACCACTCCCTTCCTTGCGAAAGTGACGTGCTGATCCCGACAGGGAGATGGCGATGCAAAAGTTCCGCAACTCGCGGCTGTTCACTGAGAGGTTTGCTGAAATCCGCGAGTAGCGCCCTCTCCGAAAGCTTACATTGGTAGACAAGCGGGGAGTCCCCGTTACGGCATTTGTAACGGGCATGATTACGAGCTCCGGCAAAGTTATTGGTAAACCAGATAGCATCGATTGTGCCTGCTTCCCCTGTGCCCTTAAAGGAGGTATCAAACTCGGTGAAGCGCGCGCGCGACCCGTGAAATAATTCCATTTAATCCTCCAGTTTCAGTGTTACCTGTTGGGTTTAGGCGAATGCTGAGGCTGCATAGTTTTTTTACCGATCGTTGTGTCCGGCTCCTGACGATTCATGCCAGTGTACCCCGCCTGCTGGCGCTGCACAGGATGAGTCAGAGGTACGGTTTTACCGGACGACGCATTGAAGTGCGGAATGTACTGAATAGTACCCTGCACAAACGCTTTATCTCCCCTGACTTCCACCCTCTCCCCGCTTTTCTCTCCGGTGATGTGCAACGCCATTGCCAGATTTTTACCCTTCTCTGCCGGCGCATCGGCAACCTCTATATACAAACCACGATCGAGCAGCACCGGCTTGCCTCCGGATGAATACACCACCGCACCATCACGATTTACATTCGTATCATAGCCACGAATCTGCGACGGACGAATATCATCCGCAACTGAGTGGAGAATAATATTATCAGAGATAGCCGCCGTACGGTTCTTACGCTTCTCGCGGTAAGCCCAACCACGCAGCTGAGAGATAGCCGCTGCGTCATTGCTTGTAGCCTGCACTTCCACCCAAGCTCGATACGACAATGGACGGTAACCCGGCATCGCTTTCAGAGCCTTCCTCTCATCTCTTATCTGCAGACGCAGCGCAGCCATATCCTTCATTTTCTCCACTTCCAGCGCACGGAATATCAGTTTCCGTAGAAGAGGATCGCGTTCGGTCATGCGCACGTTGTTCTTACGGATACGATAACTGGCCGCCAGCTCGCGAAAGCGGCTCCGGGCAACGTCCGCAGAAATCCCTGGTCGCACAAAACTAGTTTTGTACGCCTTATAGCGAGCAATCAGATCCTGGCGAGCCTCAGCACGGGCATTACGCCGCTCAGCTCTAGCACCTTTATCACGACGGTGAAGACGATTGTCGTATTGGGATTCAATATCTACGGCACTCAGCAAAACATCCTTGCCATCACGGTTCACCTCACGGATAACAGATGCCCGGGTAAAAGCACCGATCAGCTCCTGCTGGCAACTAAGCGTTAGCTCCGGATGAAGATCACTGGCTTTAATCGGCGCCTGTTCATCATCGGCAACATCGTAAATTGCAAGTCCCTCACCTTTCTGACGCAGCTCAAGCCCGGCCGAAATCAGAATGTCATGTACCCCATCCCAGTCATAGCGCCCGCCCAGAAACAATGCATCCATCTTCTCTCGGCAGTTATCCACTGCATACGAAAATAGACTCTCTTTGTCACCAAAATGCTCCAACTGACGCGCAGGTGCAGGAGCGGATTTATAGAACTTCTGACGACGAACAATCACACCAGAATCGTTAACCATGTAAGGTCCATTATCATGCTTCCAACCATTTTTAAGCTCCAGTTCACGGCAGCAACGGTCAAGAGTGAAGCGATCGTTATACAGTGAAGCAGCCTTATAACTCACTGGATTAATACGGTTAACGCTCAAGTGGCAGTGCAAATTATCGGTGTCGTCATGGATGGCAAAAACATACTGATGCCCTTCCATACCAAGGCGTTTCAGGCAGTGTCTGGCTGATTCAAAAATCTGGTCTGGAGTAGGTCTTTCAGACTCAGGCCAGGACAGAATGGCATGGTAAACTGGATCATTGCAGCGAGTGTTTTGCACGGCCACCATGTCCATTTCAGTGGAGGCGGTAGCGAGAGAGAAGCAGTTTGTCTCACAGATGACCTTATCGCAACGCACCTGCTGACGTCCGTCCGGGAACGTTGCGATAACATCCTGTGAATCAGGCAACGCATTACGTGTTGCGTACCCAACCAGGTCATTAAAGATTTTCTCTTCTGATCGTGACTTACGAACAAAAGGACGCTCTGGCGACAGCGTTTCACTCATCTCAACATCATCACGCAGAATGGTGTAGGAGACGAGTTGCAAGAAGCTGGACCTGCCATCACGGCGCCTTTCGGCCACGACTGCGAGCATACTAATCCTCAATGTTGTTCAGGCTATCGGCCCGAAATTTCATTAGTGTTTTCTGAAGCGCCGCCAGCGTATCAGCAAACTGTTTACTCAGTTCAGTGGTCATCATCCCCTGCTTTTGCATCTCGCTGTAGAGATGTTTTTGCAAGCCACCCAACTTCAGGATCTCATTCATCTGCTTGGTATCACCCTTAGCCACAATACGACGACTAAGGGCGGCACGGCGGAGAAATTCACCTGAGCTGATCCCAGCTGCTTTAGCACTAGCAACGACCTGTTCTTTTTCTTCAGGGAACCAACGAATCCCAAGAAAAAGGACTGTCCTCTGGCGTTTTTCACTCTTACTCATCATCAATCCTGCTCAGTCTGCCAGGCCAACTCAGTCGATAGGGTGTCGGGACGGAGTCCTGACCAGGGCGTTTTGTTGAACCGTCTGCGTGCAGGCGGTTCAACAAAACATACCCTGTCCCACGTTTTACTATCAATATCGATTCCTGGCTGGAAGTATATGTGATTTTGGCTTTGCCGTCACTGGCTAACGCCAGGAGGGGCCGGGTTCTGGAACTGGGTTATTTCGGAAGGTATACTTGTAGACTGCAATTAAGCACATAAAACAGGAAATCGAAGAATGGCTGAGAAGAAATGGTATAGCGTCGAAGATGTAGAGTTGGCTAAAGCGTCACTGGATGACCTGCCCGATTTGACACCAACACGCCTCACAAAAACAGACGTTCTAGAGCAGTTAAAGGGAAAAATTATTGAACTGGCGAATAACAAAGGTTACAGCGTGGAAGATATTCGAAGTGCGCTCGACTCTGCCGGTATACCAACCAGCGTGAAGGCCATCCGCGAAATTCTTAGCTCTGCAAAGAAAGCACCAACACGCACGGCAAAAAGCAGAAAATCAGCAACAGTGGTTACTGATAAACCGGCTCAATAATTGACGGTATGTGACTAACATAAAGAGCCCCTGGGGGCGGACAGGAGAAAGAAAAACGGCACCATCGTGACGATTTTCTTTCTCCTGGCGGGGGATTTCATTTTGAGCCGGTTCGATACCGGTGAAAAATGACAGCGGGAGAAGGTGGCAGAGGTTTCCCCCTGCCTTTCCCTCTCAGGATTTCAGTTCCTTCATTTTTTCAGCCATCTCCCACAACGCCCGATTTAGCTTCACGTCACCATCAATACCATTGACCGGGCGCGTACGCTGGAATTTTCCTTTCGCATTCCGACCCCAGATTCCGCCCTTTGTCATGTTCTCCTGTACGCGCTGATAGGTTGTCCAGAGGTCATCATGTTTATCCTCATCACGGCGGGTCTGCAACACATCATCAGGCGTCAGCGGAATGTGTTTACCTTCGCCTTTATCATCATATTTCCAGTTCAGCGCGATCTCAGCAAAAATTCTCTGCTCGTCCTTATTGAGTCCAATTTCTTTCATCTCGCCGCGCGACTCTTTCACGCCATCGAAAATATCCAGTACTTCATAAGCGCCCTCTATCACCTTCTCGACAACGTCCCCTTTGTGTGGCACGCGGATTTCACCAAACGTTTTTCCGCAAACCATACCGTTCATACAAACGAAGCGGAACATACCGGGGATCATCTGATAGCTGCTACTACCGTCGTGACTATTGAGGAGAATAATTTCTGGCACCTCCTCACCTGAAATTTCCCCCTCACGGCGTAGACGCAGCATATGCTTAGTATGCTCACGCTTTCCTACATCACGCGTACGCGTCTGGCAGGCAAAGAAAGGGTGAAATCCTTCTTTCCGCAGATTATCCAGCAGGGTGATTGTTGGGATGTAGGTATAGCGTTCGCTGCGTGATTCATGCTTTTCCTCAGAGAAGACGCTAGGGACGAAGCGCATGAGCTCATCGTTAGTCAGCGCGCGTTCTTTACGGATGACGTTAGCAGAGCGGAAAATAGATGATAAACGAGCCATAGTGATTCTCCTCATGGGTTATAAAGTGACTTTCTTCTGGCGTCGTCCTTTTGATGATGATTCACCATCGCTGGAGGCCGTTGCCGTGATGAAATGACCGGCATGGACCTTCAGTGAGGCCTGCAAGGGAGCTGTCCGAGGCCGCAGCGCAAGCGACTGACCAGCGGGAGGGAGTGCGAACGGGGGAGGAAAGCAGGCTTTAGCCGTGCCCTTGTAGGGTGAACGGTCCAGGCCAGTGTCTTTCACGGCAAAGGCAGACTGCGATGAATCTGGGAACAAAAAGGGAAACGCCAGAAGGAAGTGGCGGGCAAGGCCCGTATCCGTAAAGGGGACGCAAAGCGGCCCCGGTTGGGGCGGCGCTGGCGCAAGCCAGCTGCAAGCCAAGGGGTGCTGTCTTGCAGGAAGAATTTGCTGATCGGGAAACATATTGCCCCAGAGTGTGGGGCAGTATCATCACCAGTCAAATGTCTGGAACCCGTCCAGACTATCTCCGACGGAAGAAAAATAGATCATGCTGATATTGGCCTGCTTGATACCATGCCAGATAACCCAACGTGCTCCATTCTACCAGGCTGACTCTTCTGGCGTTCAGCGGCTCAACGCCGGTGAGCGCCAGTCGGGGGTTAAATACCGCCCCTTACGGGGCGGTGGTCATTACACAAGACCTTTGACGATCTCGAGAGAGCGGAGCAGATGCCCCCACTCTGCCCCGTTCAGCGCCGGAACGCGGACAGGTTTGTTGAGGCATTCACTGCGCACAATGTGACGTCCCAGCCTTTTCAGACGACGTGAGATGTCTTCCTCCGGTAACGTTTCACGGCGAAAACGCTGGTGCGCGCTGACTGGCTGACCGGCGGCCAGTGCTTCTTCGCGGCGCTTTACAAAATATTCCTGACATGCGAGGATGAAACGGTCTTTCATGATGTAACTCCATCTGAGACTTGTAGTTTCCGGCCTGCGCGAACAGACCGGGGTGATTAAGCAGAGCGACCGCTCTGCTTTTTTATTGCCGCTTAAACGGCAATCCCTTCGGCATCAATAAACGCCTTAACCTTTTCCATAATTTCGCTGTGTGTGAGCGTGGCGTGGTTGCGCATCTGGAAATAGCGCGTGCCGTATTGGGCAAAAATGTCAGTGATGTTGCCGCTGTACATTTCGCTCAGCTTGAATGACTGGCTGTCAGCCGTTCCGCGCCAGTCGAGCGGCGGAAGCACTTCCAGCATGTCCATAAACCGCGCTTCATTGATTTCGGTCACCGGCTGATAATTTGCCTGGGCAAAACGGGCCTGCGCCTCCTCCTCCGTCACCAGCTCCCAGTAATCGCCATGAGCATTCAGCTCCTCCAGCGTCTTCGACGTGGCACAGGCCGTGGTGTGCCACGCACCCTCGACCAAGTGCGCTTTACGCCAGCCGTTGAATCCACAAGATTTGCTCCAGAATGCCATTGCGCTCATTGCCCATTTCCTCACTGGTTGTGCCTTTCGGCTTCTTTCTGGTGTCCCCTTTTTCCGTTTCCGGAAGGCGGGGAGCACGTTGCTGTGACACATGACCGCCCTGTTCCACCGGGGACGGAAACAAGGGGGATGACAAAGCCGCAGCGCAAGCGACTGACCAACGGGAAGGAGTGCGAACGGGTGCAGGCATCAGGCGTTAGCCGGCCCCTTGTTTATGGACCGGAACAGGGCAGTGTCAGTCACAGCAAAAGTGAACACCGCTGACAACGGGGCTAAAGTGGGCGCCGGAAGAAGCCGGTTTACCGGCTTTCCTTAGCGGCCGTCTGTGACGGCTAGTGAAAGCGGCGCTGCCGGTACGGCAGCTGCAAGCGATAGGAAGTCAGGCATCGCTTGCTATCCGATAGGACGGAGACGGGCGAAAGCCTGGCTCCGCGAAGCGTGGTGGCCGCTCCGGACACCCCGCGAAGTGCAGGCGACGACCCGGCTTGCCGGGGAGCCGAAGGGGCCCATTATTAAAGTGCATTTATTGCACTTTTTTTAGTGTCTTTCTATTGAAAAAAATGAAAGAATTAGTGCAACTTCTGCACTTTTTTTATTTTATTTTTTGAGGACTCTATGACAGGTTACGATCTAAAATTATGGCGAAAAAGTCTCGGATGGAGCCGCGAGCGCGCTGCGCAAGAACTGGGGGTATGTCTAAGATCGTATAAAGATTATGAAAATTCTAATTGTGTAAAGCGGGCTATTGCATTGGCCACTCTTGCACTAAGCACAGAAAACTTACTCACCAGCTTGCCGCAGAAGAAGCATCGCGACAGTCTTTTTGTCATCTTGCAGCGAATGCACAACGACGCCCGTGCAGAATTACCACCGGCGGGGCACTGAATCCCCTGTGCTCGATGCACAGGGGATTCAGCAGGGGCACAGGATCAGCTATCTAATTCATTCTCGCGATACATAGGGGCCACTGTTATTATCCCCTTAGTATCAATACTGTCATACAGGTGCGTAATCTCCATCAACTCCGCTAACAGTGTCCCCATGGATGTATCAACAGGACCGCAGTCCTGCTCAGGGTAAACATCTGCCCTTACGGTCAGCTCTTCATCAACAACCGTTTTTTTAGTCATAACAGCTCCGAGACTTTCCTTTCCCAGCAAGGGAGATCTAAAGCCCCCTCACTCGATGTGAGGGGGCTTTAGCAAGGGCGCCAGATCAACAATCGCGCTCAGATTCATGGTGTATTGAGGACACAGCCAATACCCGCTCAAAAGCAATCCCTACGCTGTCACACAGGTGCATCATATCTGTCAGTAGATCCACCATGATGGTTTCTGCAGGATCACCGCTATGAAGCTGTCCCGTTCTCTTGGCAAACAGACAAAGGACTTCAGCCGCCAGTGCTGATCGTTCGGCATTATCCGGTTCACCTCTCTGCGCTATATCTACTCCACTGATCAGCATGGCAAGATCAGCGATCGACATAACCATTGTCTCTAGCTCATTTTTCATTGCGTATCGTTCTCCTTACTGGACCCGGGCAACTTGCCCGGGTCTCGGCTGAATCAGTCAATGGCGCGGAAGATTTTGCTGCGTTCCGGATGATTAATAATGCTCACGTAGTCTTTCAGGGCATCTTGGCGGTCAACCAGGTTCTGGCAGGTCTGCGCGTACTGCGGTCCCATCTCTGAGGTTTTCCAGCACAGCTGATTCAGCACGAACAGCGTGGCAATGATCCCGGCAGCGTCTGCGGAGACTTCTTCGTCAAAATAATTGCCCGGAATGCTCAGCTGGTAAGTGCCCTCTGGTGGGGTCATATACCCGGTCGGGCGGGTAGTGATGATGTCTGTATGTGGGCCGACATGGCCGCTAATCCCGCGCGGCACCTCCCAGAATTGCCACATGCCACCGTCGTAGTTGCTGTGTCTGTCCAGAAATGACTGCACCAGTTGCTCGCCAAACGGCGTCGCAAACAGCCGAGGCACAAACACCTGGCGCTGGCGTGGGTGGGTGATTTCAATACGTGTTACCTGCTCAGTCTGCGGAATGGTCGCGGTTGTCGTGGTCATAATGATCTCCTTCGGCTTCTTTCTGGTGTCCTCCCTTTTTCCGTTTCCGGAAGGCGGGGAGCACGTTGCTGTGACACATGACCGCCCTGTTCCACCGGGGACGGAAACAAGGGGGATGACAAAGCCGCAGCGCAAGCGACTGACCAACGGGAAGGAGTGCGAACGGGTGCAGGCATCAGGCGTTAGCCAGCCCCTTGTTTATGGACCGGAACAGGGCAGTGTCAGTCACAGCAAAAGTGAACACCGCTGACAACGGGGCTAAAGTGGGCGCCGGAAGAAGCCGGTTTACCGGCTTTCCTTAGCGGCCGTCTGTGACGGCCAGTGAAAGCGGCGCTGCCGGTACGGCAGCTGCAAGCGCGGAGCCACAATTTTAGGGCCGGCAGAAAAGTAAAAGGGACTGCCCGATTGCTCAGACAGTCCCTTCAAAAAGGCGCTTCAGGACTTACCAGACCGCATCATTTCCCCTGAAAAGCGGGGGTCGCCCCCCGCTCCAGGTTGCTACTTACCGGATTCGTAGGCCATGAAAGCCGCCACCTCCCTGTTTCCATCCCGGTACCGGATTTCGCAGAGCGATTTCCGTGTCAGGAAAGTGAATATCAACAGAGTAAGACACACTATCAATACACACCAGATCAGGGCGTTTCGCGGTAGTTTCATAGCATACTTCTCCTTGCCATTTGGCAGGTAAGCGGCTAATCTGATGGTGTCTAGTCATACAGATTGAGCCTCGGGTTAATTGAAAAATTACTCGGGGCTTTTCTCTTTCTGCCACACAACATCCAAACTACTGAAACATCATGAGGCAAAAAGCCTCAAGCGCCATGCTCATTATACCGCCAGTCTTCCTACTCTGACCAGAAATAACAGCTAAAATACACGAAAATTCAGCAACCTGAATGTCCCAGTTTATTCGGCACGTACAACCGCTCCTGCGCCCGGACCACCTCGGGGGTATCCCGGACGATCGCCGCCAGATTCAGCACCAGCGTGAAAAGCGATTCTGAGCCATAACGCAACCATTCCAGTTCAGCAAGTGAAGGAAAACGCGGCTGCCACCGCCAAAACATGCTTAGCCAGTCAACTTCCTTCAGGTCAGGATGCCGCTTGTTCCACTGGATGAAGGTATCCGGACTCTGGAAATTCAAATCCAGGGCAGCCAGCTGCACAACGCGATGATATTGAATCGCCTCCTGCTCCCGCTGCCGTTCCCACTGGCGGCGGGATTTGATACCGGACTTATGCGCACTCAGCCGGGCTCGCTGTCGGTCACGCTCCCTCCGCTGAAATTCAACCTCAGGGAACAGCCAGTGCCGTGTTGAGCTGCACAATGGCGTAGGGCAATACTCGCCACGGGTTCGGATCAACGTATCAAATGCCATTTCGTAATCTCCCAACGTAGCCAGCCTCTCGCGGGGGTTCCACATGATGCCGACAACGGATTTCAGTGCTTTACCGGTGACTTTCCCTCGTCCTGTCAGCCGCCTGAAGAAGGCGGCCGCATAGGGGTAGTAATTGAAGCGGCGGCTTCCCGTGTCATTTTCGACGTCGATAATCGCCTGCAATGCCGCCTGCCGCTCCGGCCAGAGTGGTACCAGGGAAAGGTGCTTCGGGACAGAGCCGCCCTCCCGGGCGGTCTGCGTGGGTTTTACTCCACGTCCGTCTGAGGAAACTGCTCGCTTATCCAGGCACGTAACCGACGCATGTTCAGCAGCACAGGCTTCACTGCCTCGCCGTTCCCGGCAATCCGTTCCGGTATAGCCGTCTTCAGCATGGCAAGGTCCAGCTTTTTTTCGGCAGCCACCTTAGTGACCCTTTCCACCATGTCGGAAACCAGTTCGTCGGAGACGTCCTCATCAAAACACGGACGAAGCCAGGCATCCGGATGTTCGGGACTCAGGCCAAATACCGTCAGCAGTCTCTCCGCCGCGCGGTTTTGTGCCGGAGTGTCGCATTTCACCGTTCCCGTCTCCGCATCAACACACACGCCATACCATTCGGCATGGACAAAGGGAGCCAGGGCGTTAATGCATCCCTGTTCGTTACGGTTCAGCAGGTTTGCGATCGTTGCCGCATCGTGGTGCTCCAGCATCATGGCCGTGGCAATCCCGATGGCATTTACCATGACGCCATGCGTGCCGATATGCCGGGTGCGGTAAAGAGACGGTCCCACATTTTCAGCAAGCCATGCCCAGTGCAGCGCCCTGCCCCACGCCTTCCAAAGTCGGATGGCGTCTTCCCGCAGCGCGTCTGAAATCTCGTCACCGGCACGCAGGCCAAACATTTTGCGGGTGGCGTCATGCAGCGCCTTAAAGCTGATAAGCAGGTCACTTTTGGCCGGAACCACGTTGTGCTCGTAATCCACGCGGCCATTGAGTGCAGGTACGGAACCCACTATCTGACGGACCAGCTCATTGACCGGATCTTTATGGTTGTACGCCATTGAGATGGCTGTTGCCGGTTTACTGGCATTGTTGTTAATGTCAGCAAAGAACTGCTGACGGGCCTTCAGTGATAGCCCTTCCGTCAGCAACAGCGTAATGGTATCGGGTGAGTCTTTACGCGCGGCAATATAGTCAATGATCCCCCGTGAACGGGTCTGGCCGTCAAACAGACGAATATCCGCATCCATTGAAATAAATAACGTCCCCAACCCTCCTTTTACCCCTTCCGCCTCTTCAAAGCGAACCACGCCATCGATGTTGCCGACCAGCGTAGGCAACATATAGTCAGTCTTATTGTCATAACCACTAGTCAGGTAGCGAGTAACTTTTTTAGCCCGGCCGAGGTGAACCTCACGCTGGGAGCGGGACATCACATCCCCAGCATCATCAAACGCCATAATACGTTTCAGCATGTTCATCGGCGCGCAGAGCATGTACTGGGCGCGCCCGCCCTGCTGGCAGCGAATAGCGGGAAACTGGAAAAAGTGCTCTTGGATCTGAGTCGTCATAATGGTCTCCTTCGGCTTCTTTCTGGTGTCCTCCCTTTCTCCGTTTCCGGAAGGCGGGGAGCACGTTGCTGTGACACATGACCGCCCTGTTCCACCGGGGACGGAAACAAGGGGGATGACAAAGCCGCAGCGCAAGCGACTGACCAACGGGAAGGCGTGCGAACGGGTGCAGGCATCAGGCGTTAGCTGGCCCCTTGTTTATGGACCGGAACAGGGCAGCGTCAGTCACAGCAAAAGTGAACACCGCTGACAACGGGGCTAAAGTGGGCGCCGGAAGAAGCCGGTTTACCGGCTTTCCTTAGCGGCCGTCATAGACGGCCAGTGAAAGCGGCGCTGCCGGTACGGCAGGTGCAAGCGATAGGCAGGCATCGCTTGCTATCCGATAGGACGGAGACGGGCGAAAGCCTGGCTCCGCGCAGCGTGGTGGCCGCTCCGGACACCCCGCGAAGTGCAGGCGACGACCCGGCTTGCCGGGGAGCCGAAGGGGCCCCGATGGGTTTGAATTTCTGTGATTATGCCGCTTTTAAACCCCGAAATTCGGTTAAAAACAAAATTGGAATAAATGCAATATTTGCACTTTTTCTATATTTTTAATCCAACCATTTTAACCCCGAAACCGGGAATATTTACTGCACTGACTCGCATGATTTCAGGACATCCGGAACCGGGCCGGAGCGCCGCAGGCGCTGGGCTTCGGTCCCTGCAGGCTTCAGCCTGCAGAAGGGTTTTCCCGGCCACCGAAGCCGGTTGTCCACAGTGCAGGTCAGTAAGGTACCGGACAGCCTGTGGATAACATGCTCAGGAGCGCACGGTTCGCGACGCGCCCCTGAGCGGTTACTATTTAACCACCATAGTGCGGTACATTACCCAGTAGCCAGTCCGGGCCAATGACATCGCTCCATCCGTGTTCATCCTCTTCGTCATACTCCAGACTGTCATCAATACACTCAACCAGACGGCCTTCTTCATAACGTCGGTATCCACAATAATCACAGCCGGCCTCGCTGAAATAATGGTCAATGGAACAACCCCATTTATCTGACAGCGCCGCCATGATCGACTCATCTGGTGGAGACCAAGGCGTATCCATATCAATTTCCAGCCAGCCGTTATCGCCTGTAATACCAGCCTGACTGGCTGAAGGCCATTTAATTCCATAGTTAGCGCAGTAAAAGTCATAAGCACTCTGTACACTCTCCAGCAAACGACCATTAAATCCGTTGAGTTCACAGGCAAGCCTTGTGGGAAAAATCAGGCGTAAATCACACAGCTCACCTTCTGGTTCAGCGTCAAGCATATCGAACAACTCTTCTCGGCTGGCTTGCTGCCACAGATGGCTCCAGTCATGGCTTTTACTGCGCATCACGTCTTCAACCCGCGCCTGCTCATCAGCAGTCAGATCATCCCACTTCAGACCGGCAAGCCCCGTCGCCTGATAATACTGGTCGATATCATGACAGCAGGATTTATCCAGCCACACATTACTCCCCAGCTTTGCTACCCATCCACTAAATGCAAGGGTAGCTTCAGTCGGATCGTCGCTGCCATGCGCAGTCAGCGCTGGATACGGCAGATACTGAATATCGATACCCGGCTTCAGTCGCCCGGCCACGCCGGCGATGAACATGCGAATACTTTGATTAATGGCACGTTTGTAATACGGGTACATAGTCCCGTTCGCCCAAGCCTCGACCTCGGCCTGCGCATACGCAGGCACGGTGAGTTTAATTCGGTTGGCACACCAGTTCGGCATCGTTCTCTCTCCCATACAGGTTGGTGGATACGGCTGTCGCCGTGACCACTAACCAGACCGGGCGGTCAGCGGGGGGAACAAGGGCGCGTCCGCAAGCCGCAGCGCAGGCGAAAATCAGTGCTGAATGCGCTGATTTTTGACGTGAACGGGTGAGGAGCGCGGCGTAGCTTCCCTTGTTGCTCACGCCGCCCGGGCTAAGGTTTGGGCACGGCGTCAGCCCTCCCGTGCACAAATCGCGGAACAAAGACCCTCCGCCGGAACGGCGACATAAGGCGACCGGTACGGGAGCGGCCTTTTGGCTCCGGATAACACCGGCTCAACGCCGGGGGGATCCGGTTGGGGGAAACGGGCTGCAGGAGAGCGACCCGGGAGAACCCGTTAACATCAGCGCGGGACAAAACTTGCGGTAATTCCCTGCTCAATCTGGATTGTTCTGCGGACACTTGCCGCCAGGGGCGTCAGATGATGGGGCCCGCCGGGGCGGGCATCCTTATCTGTCCGGGTGTGCCAGGGCATGGCCCCCTAGAAGCACCTGGACAGTCGGGGCAAGAGCCCCGACCTTCCTTCACTCCCGGAGAAAGCAGCGCAGAGAGTCTATGGTATCAGCCGTTCCCAGCCGCTCCTGCCAACCTCCGACGTACCATAGTGGAGTCCGATAAGTCCGACGTACATCGAGGGTCAGAGAATTGCCGATCACGACTTCTGCGGGGATACCCAGGTAGGACAGCTGTAGGTAACACATATGCGCCGCTACCGGGTCAATATCCATGCAGCTGGCAAAGAGTTGGTTCTGATAATTAATGCCCTGCTCTGCCATCACCTCTGCAAAAGCAATCACGACACTGCCAGCGCCTGCAGCGGGTTCATGTAATGTGATAAACGGTTTGCACTTCAACTGATCACGCGCATTACCAGCAGTGACACGGGCTATCAGTTGGGACAGGTGATAAGGGGTGAAAAATTGGCCCATATGTGCAGAGCCGATTTCCAGCTCCATAAAGATCTGCCCCAAAAAATCACCCGGCTGACACTCCAACGCGCCAGTAAGGCATGCCAGCAGGTGTGCCATACGTTTCATATCATCTGGCTTATAACGCTTGGCAATGGTCAGATATTCTTGTTCCAACTCCGGTGAGCGAAGAAAGACATTCTGGACAGCGATCGATGCCATCTCTACAAAGTCCCGGAACACTTCATGCTGGTGATGGTAGCGTGCGATATCGCTAAACAGGCGAACAAAATCCCGGCGGTAATGGTCGTAACCATTTTGCCCGGTATGTACTGGTTCACTATGGGGGGCTTCTGGTAATGCCATATCCAAAGTTAATTGCGTCATTCTGGCGTTCTTTCCTTTCCGGCGGTCTGCGGTGTGCTCCCGCCATACCGCACACGACGCACCGTGCCAGCTGGAAAAAATCCAGCTCCGGATGCAAGGCCGCAGCGCAAAAGACTGACCAGAGGGAAGGAATGCGAACGGGCGCCGCAGCCGGCGGCTTGAATTTTTCCGGCACGGTGCGACGATTAAGCGGTATAGGGGAGAACAGCAGAATGTGAAGAGGTAAGAATGGACAGGCTGGCAGTGTATTACCGCCAGCTAGATTCAGGAATTATCGTGACTCTTATCGATGAGGCCCAGACGATTCATGCAGGTCATGATGGATTCCGGACGACGCTGGTACTCTCGAGCAAACGCATTAACATCGAAATTACCAGCTGTAGCCCGCATGATCAGTTGCTGCTTTTCATCTTCCTCCCAGCGAGCACCATGGCGAGGATACTCTTGCTTATAGCCCGCGCCAGGAGTGGAACGACTGACCAGCTCATGCTGGAGACTGGCCAGTGTTTTATTTTCCAAATCATCTACCAGCCCCAGTGCTTGCAACTCCCGGGCAGCCTTCAGAAACTGGCGAATAAGACGACCATGCTCCTTTAGATCAGTCATTTGATGGAGATCCAAACATCTGGCGAGCATTATTTCGGGTTTCCTCATCTCCAGTTGTAGTTGCTACAGTTCTGGATACAGAGGCGATTTCATTCTCTCCCCTGCCCTGTAGCAGAGCATCAACTTCTCGAGGATAAACCGCGCGCAACAGTTGCAGAAGATCACCAAAAGAGGTGCCATCATTTAGCAGCTCACTAAACAGATAAGGCAATCGTGCGTCCTGCTTACCGAATGCAAAACCGGTCAGTAGCGCGGCGCGCCACAAACGTCCCCTTTCTCCCTGAGGCGTTTCGTCAGTCTTCTGGCAGACGAAACGGTCAGCCTCATTAGTTTCGGGATTCAGGTAAAACATTATCTTGCGTCGCGTATCCATATGATTATCCGATTAGGTACATGCCGTTAACAAGGTCGAACTGAGACGAGTTGGTTTTATAGAAACGCTCTTTCCTGACCGCACAATGATCCCTGACAGCATCAGCAATGAGTTCAGCGCCACCGCCGATGACCATAACGTGTGAGTATCCCTCAAAGCGGCTGACGGCTTCAATAACCCGGTTAACGAGACGACCATGTGCGTCATTCATCGACTCACGCACCAATGCCACACAAGAGGTATCGTTGATCCGCGATGCCAAGTAGTCTTCATCATGACGATGGATGATAATGTCATCAGCAAGATAACTGCTTCCCTTCGTTCTGGCCACAGACAGAGCATCTTTGACAGCACTGGTCATCAGAGATACGCCAAGGGAAGAATCACCAAAGATTCGAGAAATCCCACGCATCTTGCCCATAACCTGCGAGATATCCAGAGTTGTTCCCCCTAAATCGATGATCAGGAGTGAATCCAATTCATTGAGATCCTTCACGACATCAAAGCCTGCTGGAATCGACTCAGGCATCACCTCCACACTGCAAATATTAAACGTTTTGCCCCCATTGAGTTCCACGGGACGCATCAGGTTATCCTTTTTGCGGCGGATATTGCCTTCGTTCGGCTGGTTGTTTTTGTTGTAGTACTCTGCCAACGGCAGAGTAACCACGATACTCACATCCTGAGGCGGAATACCAGTACCCAACAGAGCATGGTGAACTGCCACCACGTTCACATCACTGTACTGCCAGGCCACATTAGTGGTTACCACAGCCTCAGGGCTGATCGCATCAAATGAATATCGTTCTCCATTCAGCATGTAGTTGTAGGCCTGCTGACCGCCAAACGCCACCGCCCACTCACGTTTAAAACTGTTAGGACTGATTGATTGCTTAACCTTTCCACCGTCGTTCCACTGCAATTTGATATTTGTTGATCCGTCATCGATAAAGATTTTCATGTTTGTCACCCGAGATAAATAAAAGCACATTTATGGAACTTTAAGAGATAAATGAGAGAACTATTTACAGATTATACGCGTTACTCATCTACTAGCAAGCACTAAAGGGAAGTATTTGAGATAAATTTGAGACATAAAATCAAACAACACAGAGATGAACCAGAAATTCAGAGCTCATTTTTTTCTCATGGGAGACAACAGATTGATTAAACCTTTGATGAGAGCACTTGCAGAAAACGAAAAATCTTCAAATAATAACTGTATATTTATACAGCTTACAAATAAGATCCATGACATCTATCCAGTTTATAAAAGCGTCTCAAGATCCTGAAATTTTGCAGTTACCATTGTTCGCAGACACAGTACCCTGCGGCTTTCCCAGTCCGGCCCAGGACTATGTGGAGGCAGAGCTCGATCTGAATGACTACTGCATTCTGAGACCCAGCTCGACATACTTCGTCCGGGCGATCGGTAATTCAATGACGGATATAGGGCTTCACAGCGGTGACCTACTTATCGTTGATAAAGCTGAGCGGCCTCGGCACGGGGATATTGTCATCGCTGAAATTGAGGGAGAATTTACCGTTAAACGGCTGCTACTCACTCCCCGCCCTGGACTCAAGGCAATGAATCCGGCTTACCCCACCCTGTACCCCGATCCTGAGCAGCTGCAGATATTCGGTGTAGTAACTGCGTTTATCCACAAAACTAGGAATGCTTACTGATGTTTGCCCTAGCGGATGTAAATAGCTTTTATGCTTCTTGCGAGAGCGTTTTCAGACCCGATCTACGCGGCAAGCCCATTGTGGTTTTGAGCAATAATGATGGTTGTGTCATTGCCCGAAACACGCCAGCAAAAGCCTTGGGGATAAAAATGGGTATCCCCTGGTTCCAACTAAAAGGCACAGATGTCGCAAAGAAAATACATGTTTTTTCAAGTAATTATGAGTTATACGCAAGTCTTTCCAACCGCGTGATGGCACATATTGAGGCGCTAGCACCAAACGTAGAGCAGTACAGCATCGACGAGATGTTCCTGGACATCCGGGGCATCGATAATTGTGTTGAATTCGAGGATTTTGGGCGCCAGTTGCGCGAGCATGTGAAGTCCGGAACTGGCCTGATCATTGGCGTAGGGATGGGACCCACAAAAACTCTGGCAAAGTCAGCACAATGGGCCTCCAAAGCGTGGCCACAGTTCGGTGGAGTGCTTGCCCTGACGCGAGATAACCCAAAGCGAACAGAAAAATTGCTATCGCTACAGCCAGTAGAGGAAATTTGGGGGGTTGGCCACAGGATCTCGAAGAAATTGAACACAATGGGTATCACCACAGCACTACAGCTAGCTCGGACTAATCCAGCCTTTATCCGGAAGAATTTCAGCGTCGTACTGGAGAGAACAGCTCGGGAACTGAATGGTGAAAGCTGTATTTCGCTAGAGGAAGCTCCGCCTCCGAAGCAACAGATAGTCTGCAGCAGATCTTTCGGGGAAAGAGTCACAACCTATGCAGCTCTTCGCCAGGCTGTCTGTCTGTATGCTGAACGAGCCGCAGAAAAACTGCGTGGAGAGAGACTGTTCTGCCGGCATATTGCAGTGTTTGTGAAAACATCTCCGTTTGCCATGAGAGAACCCTATTACGGTAATCTGGCCAGTGAAAAACTTCTCATCCCCACGCAGGATACACGGGATATCATTGCAGCTGCCGCTAGAGCTCTAGACAGGATCTGGGTGGATGGCCATCGCTATGCAAAGGCCGGCTGTATGTTGAACGATTTCACTCCAACTGGAGTTTCGCAGCTGAACCTGTTCGATGATAGTCAGCCTAGAAGCAAAAGCAGCCAGCTGATGAAAGTCCTGGATGAAATCAATCACTCTGGACTGGGGAAAGTATGGTTTGCCGGTAGAGGTATTGCACCTGAGTGGGAAATGAAACGGGAGATGCTCTCTCCGGCGTATACAACCCGTTGGTCAGACATCCCCACAGCCCATATCTAAGAGATCCCCAAAGGACACACAATGGGCGCCATAAAGGTATGTATGAGACATCCAAAGGATGTACCATGCATACACCTGTAATGTTTCATCCATCTATTGCATGTAGGAGACAAAAAAGCCAGGCCGATAATAGAGACACCCAAAGAACACCCAATAGATACCTACAAAGCCATCCAAAGAATACCCAAGGGATATCTAATGAATACCTAGTATAGATTCCTAACTATTTCCCGATTGCACCGTCTCGCTCCAGCTTTTCCCTGATAGCCTCAATGATATAAGAACTGAAATCCAGAGAGGTTTTGCTTGATAATTTTAGCTCAGCATGAGCAGTAAAATATGACAGAGGTATGGCTTTCAGGTTCTTTGCTTTGGTCTTAGGAGGTTCTACTCGAGCCTCTGGAGTATAATCCTCTGACGATATATCTCCATTCAGCTCTTTTGCCTCGGCCGTTGAAGCAAGCGCCGAAGAGGATGTTTGCAGTCGAGCTGAACCCACTAAACTTTTAAGTTTCTCTGCTTGCTCGTTAAAATTTTTCTTACTCATAGTTATTTCCATCAGATATTTGTAAGACATTCAATAAATGTCTAATGTATACACGAAAAGCACCTTATAGACATCCAATGGATATCCGCTAAGTATCATGCGCTCTGGGCTATGATATGCTGAATCTCTTCGACCAAGGCAATAACCTCCTTACCACCTGCAGTGCTGCGTCCATGTAGTGTTTCGGTGACCCCCATTCCATTCTCGATGACCTCCTCAAACTCAGCCCGTGCTGAAATTCGGCTATTCATCAATTTCAGATGCTCGAAGGAAGGGAGGATCGCCTCCAGCTTTGGAAAGTTCTTTTTATTTGGATTTACCTTGCACAGGTAAAGATGAGCCGTGATGTGTGTACCCATAATGACACTAATCTCCTCAAGAACTCCATCAAAGTGCATTAACCCAATTCGTTCGGTCAGAGAGTCTTTAGATGGGACGATAACACAGTCAGCAAATGCAACGGCCGTACGAGTAAGATCAGAGTCAAAGCCACCACAATCTATAAACAGCGTCTTATCGCTATTCTTATATGGCGTCATTATTTCAATTAAATCATCAACTGTATTAGGTACCTTAACAGAAATCTGCTTACCATCCGGACGCAGTCCAAGGATGATAGAAAGGCCCGTATGAGTATCGAGATCCACAGCATCGGACTCCATTTCACCAATCAAATTAACTGATGTTGTGGTCTTACCTACTCCACCTTTAGGATGAGCATTTGCAATAACAGGCATAAGATATTCCTTTTATCCATAATAGATATTCAAAGAGACCCCATTAGACACACGATGGATATCCCAAGGATGTTTAATGGATGTATTTTTAACCTGGATAGAAAGGAGAAGTCAAGCATTAAAAGATATCTACTAGATAACTTTAAAGGTATCTAGTAGATATCCAAAGGATATACCTTGATAAACCAGTACATAACTCTGAATCGAGTTAAGGATTCAAACTTTTCAGCACCCCGACGGCCTCAGCTTCCGACATCGAAAACTGCACCCGCTGTTTAGCAGCCACATCGAGCGCAAAAATCCGCGTGTAGACCTCCGTCGATTTCAAACTTTTGTGCCCCAGTAGTCCCTGCAGAACCTTAATAGGGACCCCCGCGTAGATCATATGCATCGCATAGGAATGCCGGAACGTGTGAGGCGTGACCGGCACGCTAAATGTCACCCCATCGGCAGCCGCCCGGGCAACCGCCTCATTCAGCCAGGTACGCACTGTGCGATCGGTCACCTCCCAAATCCTGGCCGGCGCTATCCTTCCCGTGCGGCGCTCTTTGCGCTCCATCGGTATACGCAGTGTCGCAATCATCGTTTGCAGTTGTTCGATATAGTGCGGATCGGACAGCGGAACCAGCCGATTCGTCACGCTATTTCGGGCTGGCGCGCCGGGACCGCGTAGGGCTTTCTCCTGGCGTTGTTTGAGCGTGGCCAGCGAGACATACGGATATGGCCCCGAAAACGAAAAGTCGCGCCGGCACAACGCTAACACTTCATTGATCCGCGCGCCGGTATTCCACAGTGTGGCAATGAGGGTTTTCTGGTACAGATCAGGGATATAATGCAGCAGGGCGCTGATCTCCACGGCCAGCAGGTATTTCGGATAGTCATCGTGAGTCAGAGCCAACTGGCGCAATGCCAGGGCTGCCGGGTAGTCGATAGCGACGGGTAGGGTAGGCGACGCAATCAAGGGCACTGCGCTGTAGCGTTGCGGATAGTGATCGCCACTCATGCCGTCGCCGCCTCTTGGCATGAACTGACCGCCGGCAACAACGTGATCTCCAAAAATCCGGCCCTCTGCACCGGCGGGGCGATGCGAACATGGCACTGTTTACACAACGCCGGCACACCGCTGGCCTGCTCCCCACAGAGCCGTAGCACCATCGGCGCAATCTGGCGTTGATCCTCATCAAAGCTCTCCTGCAGCTGCGACTTACGCAGGTAGATCGCGTGGTTCGCATTCTCCAGCACCAGGCTGTCCCATTCAGCGTCGTTCACCAAAACGTTGAGCCAGCCCATGCCTTTCATTGTCTCGATGAGGTAGGTCAACCGAAACAGATCGCTTTGCTCAGCCAGCAGGCCGGCACCCGAGCAGTAGATATACTCCACCTTCTGGCGCAATTTAGCCGAGAAGCCAAATTTTTTACCCTGGGCCTGCAACCACAAAATGTCGGGCGCCTGCGCTTTCGAAAATATCTTGTGCTTCTGGGCGGTCGCCAGCCAGCGCATGATGAACAGATGAGTTTGCAGGGGGGTGGCGATTTGCCCATCGCGTTCGGCCAGCCGCAGCGCGACTAACAGGCACCACGCCAGGTGAGTCAGCCCATCAGGCTGGGGAGGAAGGGTTTGCTGCACGAACACTCCTTAACTATCGAGTGGAATGGTGTGCCACATCGGATCAGCAACGCCCCCGAGGCCGTTCGATGTGGCACAACACGCCAACAGTTCTTTGGTGACATTGTCACCTTACCGATTTTTCACGTTAATATTGACTCAGTTCTCTCTCAAATCTCGCATCTTTAGCACGGCGTTTGCGTTCACGATGCAATACCCTCAACAAGGTAGCCTGTACAGACCATTGCGTTGCATTCAGGCGAATAGGAGGAAGATTGGCTTCACGGCGTAAATATTTTGAGAGGCGCAGCGCTCTTATCCCCAAGCGGGCATACTGATACTGTCTCTCTTGAAAAAACTCAGTATGTTGAGGCGGCGTTGAAACCTCGGTTGTATAAACGATACGCCGCTCAGCCTCATTGAGCAGAACAGGCAGCTCATGTATCCGGTACATAAGCCGACTAGAAAGTACTCGCCAGTTACCTGAGATCTCATCTAGCTTAAGTCCACCCGGCGTACTGGTTGTTGGGTAATACTCGCCACCCGTGTTCTCTTCACCATCATCGATGACAATTTTTACGCAGTCTTCAACAAACCTCTCCAACACAAAGACAAGCTCAGTCGATATGAAGAGACGCTCTTCGTCAGCTTTTTTCGCCGCCGCAGCTCTCTCACGTTTATCAATCCGATGCTGCGTCAGCATAACCCCAGCAAGTACAGAGCCAGCTGATAATAAACCGGTCAGCAGTTGAAACAGGTTATTCACGATAGGAACTATTAACGGGGTAGTCATAACGTAAAAGGGTTCCGTGTCAAATCACGACATAGGTCATGATGTGCTATCACATTGCACTATTTCTCAATTAATTATTACCGTAAGAATCACAACATAAAGAAACTATTTCTTTAGGCAATTACCGAATGCCCCTACTGACCTGATCCGAGTTTTGCCTATAAGAAGTAATCGGAAGTATACCACGGTCACAAGCTGCGCAATGTCGTCTATTTATCCGATTTTTCTCGCTAACGATCACCCCGTCAAAACACAACATCTAGTGGCTATGGCATCTGAATAAGCTACTACATCGTGTATCGATACGGTAAGGGGAGGGGGCTGACGATCGGCAGATCCGAAACTACCTTTTTTCGGATCTTACCGCGAAAAGAGAAGGACTGTATGTAGGTTCTGTATTGTATGTTCAGTATGTATTGATTGTATTATATGTATTGTATGTATTTTGTGTATTGTGTATTTTTTACGCTGGGAGTACGATGAATATCATTCCCTGAAAAACCGGAGCCAGACCATGACCACCCTCTCCCCGGACACCGTCCGCCGCATTGAAGACGCCGCCGCCGCCCTGATCGCCGCTGGCAACCTGAACCCGACCAACGAGCAAGTCCGTCAGCACCTCGGCGGGGGCTCCCTGTCCCACATCTCCCCGGTGATGCGCGCGTTCCGCGCCCGCCAGCGCGAGCAGGCCGCTGAACAGACCACGCCCCTGCCTACAGAGCTGGCGCAGCTGCTGACCGGCCAGCTGGGGCTGCTGTGGCAGGCAGCCGTGAAACAGGCTGAAGCCGGGGCTCTGGCGGCACGCGAGCAGGCCGACGACGACATTGCCCGTGCCGACCAGGAGCGGGATGAGGCGCTGGCGAACGTGGCCGCCCTGGAAAGCGAGCTGGCGGTGCTGCGCGAGGTGGTGACCGAGCGTGACCGCCTGCTGCAGGAGGTGCGCGAGCTGCGCGCGGAGGCGCTGCCGCTGCGTGAGCAGGTGGCCCGCCTGACCGCCACCGGCGAACACCTGGCGGCGCAGCTGCAGGATACGAAAGCGGAACTAAAGGAGTCCCGGGAGGACGGCCGTAAACTTCAGGCCGAACTGCTGGCCCTGGCCCGCCAGGACGGGAAGGTGAAAAAATGAGAGAGGAAACCACGTTTCGCATCAGAGCATTTCGGCAGGCACTGGAGAAGGCAGCCCGAGAGCAGCCAGAAGAATGCAACAGCGGACCACGCTGGTGTGAATTGAAAAACTTCCCGGCCGGGAGCTGCGATCTGGCCAGTAATTGCCTGGCGCAATACCTTAAAGACTGCGGAGAAAGCGGGGAGCCAGTCATTCTGTTTATGTGCGGGAATGAGACTTTCTGTGAGGCAGAAAACTCAACGGTTCATGGCCATGTCATCATCATACTTAACGGCGAGTACATCGATCTGACGCTGGATCAGTTTGATGGGCACTGTTGCAAATAGTCGGTGGTGATAAACTTATCATCCCCTTTTGCTGATGGAGCTGCACATGAACCCATTCAA
>NZ_JBIUCY010000018.1:0-69723 GCF_044540725.1 Edwardsiella sp. A.80236 | reverse complement strand
TGGGCTTCCTTCAGGCTATAGCCTCACAGGGACAATCACCACCTCCCGAGGAGGTGGTTTAAAGCTGACAATAAAAAGGCCAGCCCGAGGGCTGGCCTTATCATCTAGCAGGCTAGATGCTTATGCATCATTGAAACGACGACGGCTGTGGCCGTTATCATCGGAGCGGGCATTACGGTTATCACGGTTAAAACCGCGATCGCCACGACGGTCATCAGAGAAACGACGCTGACCACCGAAACCCCCACGACGTTCGCCATCACGGCCACCGCCGAAGCTACGGCGCTCACCACGATCGCTGCGCTCGCCAGTACGCTCACGACGCTGTTCACGCGCCGGGGCATCGCCGATCAACTGCATGTTCATCGGCTTGTTCAGGATGCGAGTACGGGTAAAGTGCGTCAACAGATCACCCGGCATACCTTTCGGCAACTCGATGGTAGAGTGAGAACCGAACAGACGGATATTACCGATGTAACGGCTGCTGATATCGCCTTCGTTGGCGATAGCGCCCACGATGTGACGAACTTCGACGCCATCGTCACGACCCACTTCGATACGATACAGCTCCATCTCACCCACATCGCGACGCTCACGACGCGGACGATCACCACCGTCGCGACTATCGCGGCTGTCGCGCTCGCGGCGGGCAAAGCGATCACCACCACGATCATCACGATCGCGGAACTCGCGACGCGGACGACGCTCGATCACCGGATCCGGCGGCAGGATCAACGGACGCTCACCCTGGGCCATCTTCAGCAAGGCGGCTGCCAGCGTTTCCATATCCTGCTCTTCTTCCGGCTGCAGCTTAGCCAGCAGCGCACGGTATTGATCCAGATCGCTGCTCTCCAGCTGCTGCTGGACACGGGCGGCAAACTTGGCCAGACGGCGCGTGCCGAGCAGCTCGGCGTTCGGCAGTTCCACTTCCGGAATCGTCAGCTTCATGGTGCGCTCGATGTTGCGCAGCAGGCGACGCTCGCGGTTATCGACGAACAGCAACGCACGACCGGCACGACCGGCACGGCCAGTACGGCCGATACGGTGAACGTAAGACTCGGCATCCATCGGAATATCATAGTTAACGACCAGGCTGATACGCTCGACGTCCAGGCCACGTGCGGCCACATCGGTCGCGATCAGGATATCCAGACGGCCATCCTTCAGACGCTCCAGGGTCTGCTCACGCAGCGCCTGGTTCATATCACCGTTCAGTGCCGCACTGCTGTAGCCATTACGCTCCAGCGCTTCGGCCACTTCCAGGGTGGCGTTCTTGGTACGGACGAAGATGATGGCAGCATCGAAGTCTTCCGCTTCCAGGAAGCGTACCAGCGCCTCATTCTTACGCATCCCATACACCGTCCAGTAGCTCTGGCTGATGTCCGGGCGAGTGGTCACGCTGGACTGAATGCGCACTTCCTGCGGCTCATTCATAAAGCGACGAGTGATGCGGCGGATCGCCTCCGGCATGGTGGCAGAAAACAGTGCGGTCTGATGCTCCGCCGGAATCTGCGCCATGATGGTTTCTACGTCTTCGATAAAGCCCATACGCAGCATCTCGTCGGCTTCATCCAGTACCAAGCCACGCAGACTGGCCAGACTCAGCGTGCCACGCTTGAGGTGGTCCAGCAGACGGCCCGGCGTACCGACCACGATCTGCGGCCCCTGACGCAGGGCGCGCAACTGAACGTCATAACGCTGGCCGCCATACAGGGCGACGACGTTGATGCCGTGCAGGTGCTTAGAAAAATCGGTCATCGCTTCGGCAACCTGTACCGCCAATTCGCGGGTCGGTGCCAACACCAGCACCTGCGGTGCCTTCAGCGAGGGATCGATATTGTTCAACAGCGGCAGTGAAAACGCCGCGGTCTTACCGCTGCCGGTCTGCGCCATGCCCAGCACGTCGCGCCCGTTCAGCAGGTGAGGAATACAGGCCGCCTGAATCGGTGACGGCTTCTCATAGCCCAAATCATTCAGGGCTTCAATAATAGGTGCAGCTAACCCCAGGTCAGCAAAGGTGGTTTCGAACTCAGCCATGTAAACGTGCCTCATGATGTGCAATGGCGGCCAGTCTGCATAACTCGTCTAGAAAACGAACAACATTTTTCATTGAAAAGTGTGAACCGGCTCAAATTAGAAGAAATGACGAACAAAAAAACCTCGCCCGTAAAGGACGATTAAATCAATGATTTAAGAATAAAAATGTTCGTCAGCTTTATTGCTGGTCCGATTCTGGTATGTCGTCTTGCTCTTGACCCAAGCGGGCCAATTCCAACAGTGCGTAACGGTTCTCAACAAAGTTATGAACGTTGTTGGCCACCGTCAGTTTGAACAATGCCGAAGCACTGCTCTTCTCCCCCAGACTCAGGTAATGTTTACCTAAATAGAAGTCAGTTTCACTGAGATGCTCAGCGAGCGAAGTGTTATCCGTTGCATCCGCCTGTAAGCGTTCCATCAGCGTCTTTTCGCTGATTTTGCCCAGGTAGAATTCGACAATATTCCATCCCCATTGACTCCGGTTCGCCTTATTGTAGCGCTGGCTCAAGGCCTCGAGCGCCTGCTCCTGGTTTAGCTCACGCTCAGCCAGGTAAAGCCATAACGACCGGAACGGATCGTTGGGATCGTCTTGATAAAACGCCTGCAGATCATCTTGCGCTAGCGCATATCGCCCACCGTAATACAGGGCAATACCGCGATTCAAACGCGCATAGCTGTAAGTTGGATCAAGCTCTAGTACAGAATCAAACGCTTCATAGGCGGCATCAAAGTTGCCAGCCTGCGTTAAATAAATCCCCAGATAGTTAAAAACCTCTGGCATATCAGGACGGATGGCTAACGCTTGCGAGAAATCGTTACGCGCCAGAGCCCTCAGTCCGAGACTATCATACAGTACTCCGCGCTCATAGAGAAGCTGTGCGCGTTCATCATCCGTTAATGCTCGGCTGGCAAGAATTTGCTCCATGCGCGCCAGCATTACCTCCTGCTGCAACGAGGGCTGCAACGGGATAGCCAGTACTTCGTTTTTACGCCAATCAGCGTTGCTGCATCCTGCCAGCAAAATTGCTGTCGCAACGTAACACCAGCGCAAGATAGGCTTCATTTCCCAACTCCCGAAGACCAACACGGATAAACGTCCTATCATCCATCAAGGTACTACCACATCCTGCGGCAGTGTAACAAACGGCTTCCCACTAAGGGGAAGCCGTAATACTAAACGCGTATTATTCTGCGTCAGCCGGTGCATCCTGACCCGCTGTGGCAGAGGCGTTGGCTTCTTTGATGCTCAGACGAACGCGGCCCTGACGGTCCACTTCCAGCACCTTAACAGCCACTTCCTGACCCATCTGCAGGTAGTCGGTTACCTTCTCCACACGCTTATCGGCGATCTGGGAGATGTGAACCAGCCCTTCCTTACCGCCACCGATGGCGACAAAGGCACCAAAGTCAACGATACGAGTCACTTTACCCTGGTAGATACGGCCCACTTCGATCTCGGCGGTGATCTCTTCGATACGACGGATCGCGTGTTTTGCCTTATCGCCGTCGGTCGCCGCGATCTTCACGGTACCGTCATCTTCGATCTCGATGGTGGTGCCCGTCTCTTCCGTCAGCGCACGGATCACAGAGCCACCCTTACCGATCACATCCTTGATCTTCTCAGGATTGATCTTGATGGTGTGAATACGCGGTGCAAACTCAGAGATGTCGCCACGCGGTGCATTGATGGCCTGCTCCATGACGCTCAGGATGTGCAGACGCGCGCCCTTAGCCTGGTTCAGTGCCACCTGCATGATTTCGCGGGTGATGCCTTCGATCTTGATGTCCATCTGCAACGCGGTAACGCCATCGCGGCTACCCGCCACTTTGAAGTCCATGTCGCCCAGGTGATCTTCATCGCCCAGAATGTCAGACAGAACGACGAAGTTGTCCTGCTCTTTCACCAGACCCATAGCGATACCCGCTACGGCGGCTTTCACCGGTACCCCGGCATCCATCAGCGCCAGAGAGGCACCACAGACAGAGGCCATAGAGGAAGAACCGTTAGATTCGGTGATCTCGGAGACCACACGCACCGTGTACGGGAATTCTTCCTGAGACGGCATCACTGCCAACACGCCACGCTTAGCCAGACGACCATGGCCGATTTCGCGGCGCTTCGGCGAGCCCATCATCCCGGTTTCACCGACAGAGTACGGCGGGAAGTTATAGTGTAGCAGGAAACGGTCGGTGCGCTCGCCCATCAGCTCATCGATATTCTGTGCGTCACGCTCGGTGCCCAGAGTCGCGGTCACTAACGCCTGCGTTTCGCCACGGGTAAACAGTGCAGAGCCATGGGTACGCGGCAGCACACCGGTACGCACGTCCAACGCACGGATCATGTCTTTCTCACGACCATCGATACGCGGCTCACCACGCAGGACACGGCCACGCACCACGGATTTCTCCAGTGCACCCAGGATGTCGCTGATTTCACCGGCGTCCAGTGACGCATCTTCCGCCAGCAGATCGGCGATGACAGATTCTTTGATCTCATCAACTTTAGCGTAACGCGCCTGCTTCTCGGTGATGTGGTAGGCTTCACCCAGACGCGCTTCGGCCATTTCGCTTACGCGCTGTTGCAGCGCGGTATTCACTTCCGGCGCGCTCCACTCCCAACGCGGCTTACCGACTTCGGCGGCCAGCGCTTTGATGTTTTCGATGACAACCTGCTGCTGGTCGTGGCCGAAGACCACCGCACCCAGCATCTGATCTTCGCTGAGCAGATCTGCTTCAGATTCCACCATCAATACAGCGTTGTCGGTACCGGCCACGACCAGATCCAGACGGCTCTGTTTCAGCTCATCCTGAGTCGGGTTCAGTACATACTGATCGTTGATATAACCGACGCGTGCGGCGCCGATCGGGCCGTTGAACGGAATACCGGAGAGCGTCAGGGCCGCGGAGGCACCGATCATCGCCACGATATCCGGGCTAACCTGCGGGTTCACGGAAACGACCGTCGCCACGACCTGCACCTCGTTGAGGAAGCCTTCTGGGAACAGCGGGCGGATCGGGCGGTCGATCAGACGTGCGATCAGGGTTTCACCCTCACCCGGGCGCCCTTCACGACGGAAGAAGCCGCCAGGGAAACGACCGGCAGCGTAGGCACGCTCCTGGTAGTTAACGGTCAGCGGGAAGAAGTCCTGACCTTCACGGGCTTTCTTTGCCCCAACCACGGTGACGAATACCGCGGTGTCATCCATGGTGACCATCACGGCTGCGGTAGCCTGACGAGCCATCATGCCGGTTTCCAGCGTAACGGTATGCTGGCCGTATTGGAATTTGCGAACGGTTGGCGTCAACAAAGTCATTTTCCTTTTCGTTAAGCAACGCGCCATTCCAAAGAATAGCGCCCTTCTATAACCGGTGGCTTTGCTACATTCTCGCGACTAAGGCAAGCTGCCGCATCCAACGGCAGCTTGCATTAGCCGCGCGAACCTCTGTAACAAGCAGGCCGGTTACACCTTTTTGTCTGCAACGGCAATACATTAACCTGATTTTCCGTTGCTTCCTAGAAGAAAGGGGCCAACGTAGGCCCCTTTACTTCAGAAAATCGTTAGATTAGCGACGCAGACCCAGACGCTCGATCAGGCTGGAGTAACGTGCTACATCTTTACGCTTCAGGTAGTCCAGCAGCTTACGACGCTGAGAAACCATGCGCAGCAGACCACGACGGCTGTGGTGATCTTTTTTGTGCTCGGCGAAGTGGCCCTGCAGATGGTTAATCTGCGCGGTCAGCAGAGCAACCTGCACTTCGGTAGAACCGCTGTCGTTAGCATCACGACCGAACTCAGCAACGATTTTAGCTTTCGCTTCAACGCTTAGAGACATTATAGAACTCCAAATTTAAAAAGTTTAAAAAACGGGCGCCAATCTCTAATTCAGCAACCCAATGTATTAGCCGCGTCATTCTACTCTGCGCCCTGACCCTTGGCAAGAAATCAGCCGATTCCTAGCACACTTGGCATGGCGCGAGGATCAGCGCGGATCGTCTTCGGAAAGACGTGACGCCACGACCATACGACGTGGTGCCAAACGACCTTGATCATCCACCTCACCGACACCGATAAAGCAGCGTGACTCACCGACGGTGATGCGCACCATACCCTGCGGCGGCAGGCCCGGCGTCTGAACCGCCTGACCGAGCTGCACGTAACCCGCAACCAGCTCGGACAGGTTCACCTCCGGCAGATGCGCGGCGGCCGTATCCATCGGCAGCAACAGCGGGTCGAGCAACGTACGCGGCGCGATCCCCTGCGCTTCAGCCTGCGCCAGCAACGCCTGCAACTGCTCCAGCGTCACCATGCGCTCGCTCGGATAACCAGAGACTTGCAGACGACGCAACACAATGACATGGGCCCCACACCCCAACACCTCACCCAAATCATCGATGATGGTGCGAATGTAGGTTCCCTTGGAGCAGTGGATCTCCAGCTCCAGCTCATCCCCTTCCCAGCGGATAAAGCGCAACTCATATACGGTGATGTCACGCGCTTCACGCGGTACGGCGATCCCTTGGCGAGCATACTCATACAATGGCCGCCCCTGGTACTTGAGGGCCGAGTACATCGACGGCACCTGGCGTCCTGCGCCACGGAATCCCGCTAACGCCTGCGCCAACGCTGCCTCGTCGAACGTCACAGGACGCTCGCTCACCACCTGACCGTCGGCGTCAGAGGTGTCGGTACGCTGCCCTAGGCGGGCAACCACCCGATAGCGCTTATCCGCATCCAGCAAGAACTGGGAGAATTTGGTCGCCTCGCCTAAGCAGATGGGCAACATGCCCGTGGCGAGCGGATCCAACGCACCGGTATGACCCGCCTTATTGGCGTTATAGATGCGCTTCACTTTTTGCAGCACATCGTTCGAGGACATCCCCTGCCCTTTATCTAACAGCAGAACGGCGTTGATATCACGGCCGCGACGACGAGGTCGGGACATTACGCCTCCTCGTCACGATCGGCCGCCGTCCGACGCGCCTCATCGTCTTTCACCACGTTACTCACCAGATTGGACATCCGCATCCCTTCGACCAGGGAGGAGTCGTAGGAAAAGGTCAATTCCGGTACGACGCGCAGGCGCATCGCCTTACCCAGCAACATGCGAATAAAGCCTGAGGCATCCTGCAACGCCTTCAGACCCGCCTTCACCGCCTCCGGCTCGCCATCGTTCAAGAAGGTGACGAAGACTTTGGCATAGGCCAGATCGCGTGAAACCTCGACGCCGGAAACCGTCGCCATGCCAACACGCGGATCTTTGACCTCACGTTGCAGGATAATGGCGATCTCTTTCTGCATTTCCTGTGCGACGCGCTGAGTACGGCTAAATTCTCTTGCCATGATCGTTTCTCCAGACAAACAGGGGGGCCTGAGCCCCCCGATTAGCTTTATGCTGTGCTAACGCTTACTCGCCGCCCCGACAAGGGCGGCGCGACTGAATCAGTCGATAGAGCGTTTCACTTCGATGGTCTCGAACACTTCGATCACGTCACCCGGACGGACGTCGTTGTAGTTCTTCACACCGATACCACATTCCATACCGTTACGGACTTCGTTGACGTCATCTTTGAAGCGACGCAGGGACTCCAGTTCGCCTTCGTAGATCACCACGTTTTCGCGCAGGACACGGATCGGGCTGTGACGCTTGACCACACCCTCGGTGACCATACAGCCAGCGATGGCGCCAAACTTCGGAGACTTGAACACATCGCGGACTTCGGCCAGGCCGATGATTTCCTGCTTGTATTCCGGCGCCAACATGCCGCTCATCGCCTGTTTAACTTCGTCGATCAGATCATAGATGACGGAGTAATAACGCAGATCCAAGTTTTCCGCTTCCACCACGCGACGCGCAGAGGCATCGGCACGGACGTTGAAGCCTAACAGGATGGCATTGGATGCCGCGGCCAGCGTGGCGTCGGTTTCGGTAATACCGCCTACGCCAGAGCCGACGATCTTCACCTTCACTTCATCGGTGGAGAGCTTACGCAGAGAGTCGGCAATCGCTTCGACAGAACCCTGAACGTCGGCCTTCAGCACGATGTTCAGTTCGGAGACTTCGCCCTCGACCATGTTGGAGAACATATTCTCCAGCTTGGCCTTCTGCTGACGTGCCAGTTTGACTTCGCGGAACTTGCCCTGACGATACAGCGCCACTTCACGCGCTTTCTTCTCGTCACGCACCACCGTCGCCTCATCCCCCGCCGCCGGCACACCGGACATACCGAGGATCTCGACAGGGATGGACGGACCGGCTTCCGTGATCTCACGGCCCAGCTCGTCACGCATGGCACGCACGCGGCCATACTCGAAGCCACACAGCACGATGTCGCCCTTGTGCAGCGTACCTTCACGTACCAGCACCGTCGCCACCGGGCCACGGCCCTTGTCCAGGAAGGATTCAATCACTACGCCGCTGGCCATGCCATTACGCACCGCTTTCAGCTCCAGCACTTCGGACTGCAGCAAGATGGCGTCCAGTAGCTCGTCGATACCGGTCCCTGCTTTCGCGGAAACATGGACGAACTGGGCTTCACCGCCCCACTCTTCCGGCATGACGCCATACTGGGACAGTTCGTTCTTCACACGATCCGGATCAGCTTCTGGCTTATCGATCTTGTTCACCGCCACGACCAACGGAACACCGGCCGCCTTGGCATGCTGAATCGCCTCGATGGTCTGCGGCATCACGCCGTCATCGGCCGCCACCACCAGAACCACGATATCGGTCGCCTGAGCACCACGTGCACGCATCGCGGTAAACGCGGCGTGCCCCGGCGTATCCAGGAAGGTGATCATGCCGTTATCGGTCTGAACATGATACGCACCGATATGCTGGGTGATCCCGCCCGCTTCGCCCGCCGCTACCTTGGTAGAGCGGATGTAGTCCAGCAGTGAGGTTTTACCGTGGTCAACGTGACCCATGATGGTCACGACCGGCGCACGCGGCTCTGCGGCAGCACCGGTATCACGATCGTTCATGACCGCCTCTTCCAGCTCGTTTTCACGGCGCAGGATCACCTTGTGACCCATCTCTTCCGCGACCAGCTGAGCGGTCTCTTGGTCGATGACTTGGTTAATGGTCGCCATCGCGCCCATCTTCATCATCGCCTTAATGACCTGGGAGCCTTTCACCGCCATCTTATTAGCCAGTTCGGCCACGGTGATGGTTTCGCCGATCACCACGTCACGGTTAACGGCCTGAGCCGGCTTGGTAAAGCCCTGCTGCAATGTACTCGGCTTACGCTTACCACCTTTGCCGCCGCGGTTGACCGCACGGGCCTCTTCACGATCGGCCTTAGATTCGGACAGCTTGCTGCCTTTCTTCTGCTTGGCCGCTTTGCCACCGCGACCGCGGGCACGGCGATCGCCTTCAACCTGGCGATCGTTCTCATCTTCCGCTTCGCGAGCGTGGTGAGAGGTGGTCACGTGGTAATCGCTGCTATCTTCTTCGCTGGCGTTTTCGGTCCACTTGCCTTCGTTGGCTTCGGCCATACGGCGGGCTTCTTCAGCCACCTTACGGGCGTCTTCTTCCAGCTTACGGCGCGCTTCTTCTTCTGCCTTGCGTTTCAGTTCAGCGGCTTCAGCTTCGCGCTTGGCCTTTTCCGCCTGCGCAGCTTTAGTTTTTTCGTCGGTATGTTGGTTGGTCACTTTTTCTTTTTCCGCTGCTTCACGCTTAGCTTTTTCAGCGGCCTCACGTTTGGCTTGTTCTTCTTGTTGACGCTTGGCCTGCTCTGCGGCTTCGCGCTTGGCCTGTTCGGCCACCTCGCGCTGAGCCTGCTCTTCAGCCTCGCGTTTCGCCTGTTCTTCCGCTTCGCGCTTCGCCTGAGCCTCGGCTTCCGCCTGGAGGGCCGCAGCGTCGGTCTTCACATAAGTGCGCTTCTTGCGGACTTCAATCTGCACTGACTTACTCTTACCGCCGGTGCCTGGGACACTCAGCGTGCTACGCGTCTTACGTTGTAGCGTCAGTTTACCGGAAGATCCACCGTGCTCACGATTTAAATGAGCCAGCAGCGCTTCACGTTCCTGGGGGCTCACAGAGTCGTCGGGTGATTTGTTAATACCTGCATCAGCCAGTTGCTGTACCAGGCGCTCAACCGAAGTTTGGATCTCTGCTGCCAGTGATTTTACCGTTACTTCTGCCATGCTGTTCCTTCCTGCTACAGTTCATTATTCACTATCGCCAAACCAACAGATATTACGCGCCGCCATGATCAGCTCACCCGCTGACTCATGGTTCAAGCCTTCAATATCGGTCAGGTCATCGACGCCCTGCTCGGCAAGATCTTCCAGCGTGCACACTCCGCGTGCGGCCAGTTTAAAGGCGACGCTACGCTCCATGCCCGGCAAATTGAGCAAATCGTCCGCCGGTTTGTTGTCGCCCAGGCTCTCTTCCTGCGCCAGCGCCAGCGTCGTCAGTGCATTCTTGGCACGGGTACGCAGTGCTTCGACGCTCTCTTCATCCAGGCCATCGATCGCCAGCAGTTCACGCTCCGGTACGTAAGCCAGCTCTTCCAGCGTGGAGAAGCCTTCTTCGACCAGCAGGGTAGCGAACTCTTCATCGATATCCAGATGCTTGGTAAAGGTATCAATGGCGGCGTGAGCCTCAGCCTGATGTTTGGCCTGCAGATCCTCCGCCGTCATCACGTTCAGCTCCCAGCCGCTCAGCTGAGACGCCAGACGGACGTTCTGACCGTTACGGCCGATAGCCTGAGCCAGGTTGGAGGCCTCTACGGCAATATCCATGGTGTGCTTGTCTTCATCGACCACGATGGAGGCGACATCCGCCGGTGCCATCGCGTTGATGACGAACTGTGCCGGGTTATCGTCCCACAGCACGATATCGATACGTTCACCGCCCAGTTCGCTAGAGACCGCCTGCACGCGTGCACCACGCATGCCGACACAGGCACCGACCGGATCGATACGCTTGTCATTGGTCTTCACGGCAATCTTGGCACGAGAGCCCGGATCGCGAGCGGCGCCCTTGATTTCGATCACCTCTTCGCCGATCTCCGGCACTTCGATGCGGAACAGCTCGATCAGCATCTCCGGACGGGAACGGGTGACGAACAACTGTGCGCCACGCGCTTCTGGACGCACCGCGTACAGCACGCCACGGATACGGTCGCCCGGACGGAAGTTTTCGCGCGGCAACATGTCTTCACGGCCAATCACCGCTTCGGCGTTGTTGCCCAGATCCAGCGAAATGCTGTCACGGTTAACTTTCTTCACCACCCCGGTGACGATTTCACCTTCGTGCTCGCGGAAGGCATCCACGACCATCGCCCGCTCGGCCTCACGCACTTTCTGCACGATAACCTGCTTAGCGGTCTGGGTAGTGATACGGTCGAAGGTGACAGATTCGATCTGATCTTCAACATAGTCGCCCAGATCAAACGCCGGATCTTCGAAGCGTGCTGCTTCCAGCGTAATTTCACGGGTCGGTTGGGTCACTTCCTCGACGATCAGCCAGCGACGGAAAGTATCGAAGTCGCCAGATTTACGATCGATGGCAACGCGCACATCGATTTCTTGCTCATATTTTTTCTTGGTAGCCGTAGCCAGCGCGGTTTCCAGCGCCTCAAAAATCTTCTCGCGCGGCAGCGCCTTTTCGTTGGAAACGGCCTCCACAACAGCCAGAATCTCTTTATTCATCCTAGTTGCCTCATCCGAACGTTAAAAGTGGGGTACCAGGTTCGCTTTCTGGACATTGCTCAGCGCGAACACTTCATCTTTGCCATCAACCGTGACCGTAATCATCTCGCCGTCTACCGCCTTGATGACACCCTGCCACTTGCGACGATTCTGCATCGCCATCCGCAATACCAGCGTCACTTCCTCATTCAGAAAACGGGTGTAATGTTCGGCGGTAAACAACGGGCGATCCATCCCCGGCGAGGAGACTTCCAGGTTATAGGCGACTGAAATCGGATCCTCTACGTCAAGAACGGCGCTGACCTGGTGGCTAACATCAGCACAATCATCAACAGTGATACCTTCTTCACTATCGATATAGATTCGCAGCGTTGAATGGCGGCCACGGATGAACTCAATCCCGACCAGCTCGAAGCCCAGGGCTTCGACCGGCGCCGTAATCATCTCTGTTAATTTTTGCTCTAATGTGGACAAGCCCACCCCCAAGACATAAAAAAAGGGCCTTATAGCCCAGTGATTCTGTTGTCAGATAACAAAAAACCCCGAATAATCGGGGCTTTATGCAACTGGACCCTATATACCGCCAAGCGGGATTCGAAGCCAGTCTCGCAAGTATATTTTTCAAATGATACTTCGCGGCCCGAGGCTCTGCGTTAACAGTATATTTGAAAATAGATACTGAAGGAAATTGGTTGCGGGGGCCGGATTTGAACCGACGACCTTCGGGTTATGAGCCCGACGAGCTACCAGGCTGCTCCACCCCGCGTCCGAATCGTGGCGAATTCTACTCTAACAGCGTAGAAAAAACAACATATCTAGGATTGGTACCGAGGACGGGACTTGAACCCGTAAGCCCTATTGGGCACTACCACCTCAAGGTAGCGTGTCTACCAATTCCACCACCTCGGCATTTAGGTACCATGACGCCAGACGCATCATGGCAAAACTCACTGCGGGAACGATCAGTTCGGGATATCGCTGCTCGGCGTAGCCGGTGCGGCCGGTTTAGCCGGCTGTTCAGTCTTTACAGGCTGACCCAGGTTGTCCCACTCACTGCCTTGCTTATTCTGATGACCGCTCAGGTTGCCCAACACCAGGCTCAGCACGAAAAACAGCGTCGCCAGGATGCCCGTCGTACGGGTCATAAAGTTGCCGCTACCGCTGGAACCAAACAGCGTCGCCGAGGCGCCTGCGCCGAATGAAGCGCCCATGTCAGCACCTTTACCCTGCTGCAACATGATCAGGGCGATCAACGCCACAGAGATCAGCAGGAAAATTACCAAAAGAGCTTCATACATAGTCGTACCTGATTCCTTGCGGCCCATCCGCAGTCAAAAGCTTCCATCGAACCCATGGATAAAACATCCACTGAAGCGGGTGTGAATACTACCCAATGCCGTTAGAGGGCGCAAGGGTAAATTTTCCTCGCCGATGCGATTGGCGGAAAAAGCGGCAAAAGGTGCGCCTGATGCCGTTTTTTCCGCCACAGGTCGTCAGCCGACCGCCTTCACCGCCGCCGCGATGCTCTCGGCTAAACGCGTCACCTGCGCCAGCTCCTCGCCCTCGACCATCACGCGGATCAACGGCTCGGTGCCAGACTTACGCAGCAATACCCGCCCCCGACCGGCCAGTTGTTGTTCAACCTCGACACAGGCCTGTTGCACCGCGGCATCCTGCAAGGGATCGTTTTGCCCGGCAAAGCGCACATTGACTAACACCTGCGGCAGCAGGGTCATACCGCTGCACAGATCCGCCAGACTCATGTGATTGCGCGCCATCGCCGCCAACACTTGCAGGCCCGCGACGATACCATCCCCGGTCGTCGTCTGATCCAGAATGATAACATGGCCGGAATTCTCCGCGCCCATGCGCCATCCCTTCTCTTGCAGGGTCTCCAACACATAACGGTCGCCCACCTTGGCCCGCGCAAAGGGGATACCCAGCTGTTTCAATGCCAGTTCCAATCCCATGTTGCTCATCAAGGTGCCCACCACGCCGCCATGCAATTTACCCTGGCGCAGCGCCTCGCGCGCCACGATATACAGGATCTGATCGCCGTCGACCTTGTTACCCTGATGATCGACCATGATCAGACGATCACCGTCACCGTCAAAGGCCATCCCTAAATCCGCCTGCTCGGCGACGACACGCGCCTGCAGGGCACGGACATCCGTCGCCCCGCACTCTTTATTGATGTTCATCCCGTCCGGCGAGGTGCCGATGGTGATCACCTCCGCTCCCAGCTCACGCAGCACATTCGGTGCAATGTGGTAGGTCGCACCGTTGGCGCAGTCGGCGACGATCTTCAATCCGTTCAGGCTCAAGGCGTTCGGGAAGGTGCTCTTACAGAATTCAATGTAACGACCGGCCGCATCTACGATACGACTGGCCTTACCCAACTCCGCCGATTCGACACAGGTCAGCGGCTTCTCTAACTCGGCCTCGATCGCCGCCTCGACCTCGTCCGGCAACTTGGTACCGTCGATGGAGAAGAACTTAATCCCATTATCATAGTAAGGGTTATGGGAGGCGGAGATGACGATGCCTGCCTCGGCGCGGAAGGTACGCGTCAGGTAGGCGATGGCTGGCGTCGGCATCGGCCCGGTGAAGGCGGCCGAGAGACCGGCCGCCGCCAGCCCTGCCTCAAGCGCCGACTCCAGCATATAACCGGAGATACGCGTATCTTTACCGATGATGATCTTGCGTGAGCCATGACGCGCTAAGACCTTGCCTGCCGCCCAACCCAACTTGAGCACAAAGTCAGGAGTTATCGGATTACTGCCCACCTTGCCACGAATGCCATCGGTACCAAAATATTTACGTTCACTCATTTGCTTTTATTCCTTCGCTGAAAGTGTGGCTTCCACCACGCGCATGGCGTCGACGGTCTCACGCACATCGTGCACACGGATAATCTGCGCTCCCTGCATCGCGGCAATCACGGCGCACGCGACGCTGCCGGCAATCCGCTGGGACGGAGGCACATTCAATAATTGCCCGATCATCGACTTGCGGGACATCCCCACTAAGAGTGGCAAACCGTGGTGGTGAAAGTGCGCCAGGTGAGCCAGAAGGCGGTAATTATGCGTCAAGTTCTTGCCGAAGCCAAAACCGGGATCGAGGATCAGGCGTTCGCGCGCGATCCCCCCGGCCACGCAGCGCGCGATCTGAGCCGTAAGGTAGGCGTCAACTTCCGCCACCACGTCGTCATACTGTGGGCTCTGTTGCATGCTCTTCGGCTCCCCCTGCATATGCATCAGGCAGACCGGTAGCCCACTCTCGGCCGCCGCCGCCAAGGCTCCCGGCTCACTCAGCGAACGGATGTCATTGATCATGTCGGCTCCCGCGGCGCTACAAGCGCGGATCACGGCGGCCTTCGAGGTGTCAACGGAAACCCAAACTTCGAAGCGCTGCGTCAACGCCTCGACGACCGGCACCACCCGCGCCAGCTCCTCCTCCGTACTCACCTCGGCGGCACCGGGACGCGTCGACTCACCGCCGACATCGATAATGGTGGCGCCCGCCATGATCATCGACTCGGCGTGGCGCAATGCGGCATCCAACACATTATGACGCCCACCGTCGGAGAAGGAGTCGGGGGTAACATTCAAGATCCCCATCACCTGGGGATAATTGAGATTGAGGGTAAGATCGCGAGACCTGAGCAGCATCGGCAGCACCTGTGGCAAAGAAAAATCAGAGAGGATATTGGAACGCAAAAAAAAACCCCGGGCAAGCCGGGGTTGTTGCGTAGCGGTATGCGGAATTACTTCTCGCCACCGTTATGTTGATCGCGATCGTCGTCGCTGCGTACCGTGCTGTTATCTTCCGCGGGCGTCGTCGGCTCTGCCGGGGCCGCCGTCGGCTGAGGTTGTGCCTGCGCTGCAGGTTGCTGAGCCTGAGCCTGGCGGTTAGCCTGCTCATCCAACCAGCCTGCCGGTGGGCGAACCTCACGGCGCGCCATCAGATCATCGACCTGCGGTGCATCGATGGTCTCATACTTCATCAACGCATCCTTCATGGCATGCATGATATCCATATTATCGACCAGCAACTGCCGAGCACGTTGGTAGTTACGTTCGATCAGCGCCTTGACCTCTTGGTCGATGATACGCGCCGTCTCGTCGGACATGTGCTTGCTCTTAGCGACAGAGCGGCCGAGGAAGACCTCGCCCTCCTCTTCGGCATACAGCAACGGCCCCAACTTCTCGGAGAAGCCCCACTGAGTCACCATGTTACGGGCAATGGTGGTCGCCTGCTTGATATCCTGTGATGCCCCGGTAGAGACATTCTCGGTACCGTAAATCAGCTCTTCGGCCAGACGACCGCCGTAGGCGACAGAGATCATGCTTTCCAGCTTCTGACGGCTGTAGCTGATGGAGTCACCCTGCGGCAGGAAGAAGGTCACGCCCAACGCACGGCCGCGCGGAATAATCGTCACCTTATGCACCGGATCATGCTCCGGGACCAAACGACCGATGATCGCATGCCCGGCTTCATGGTAGGCCGTTGACTCTTTTTGCGCCTCGGTCATCACCATGGAACGGCGCTCAGCCCCCATCATGATCTTATCTTTGGCCTTTTCGAACTCGACCATCGAGACGACACGCTTGTTGTTACGTGCAGCGAACAACGCCGCCTCGTTAACCAGGTTAGCCAGATCGGCACCGGAGAAGCCCGGCGTACCACGCGCGATCACCGAAGCATCGATATCCGTTGCCAACGGGACTCGGCGCATATGCACCTTCAGGATCTGCTCACGACCACGCACATCCGGCAAACCAACCACGACCTGACGGTCGAAACGACCGGGACGCAGCAGCGCCGGGTCCAGCACGTCTGGACGGTTAGTGGCGGCGATAACGATGATGCCTTCATTGCCTTCGAAGCCATCCATCTCGACCAGCATCTGGTTCAGGGTCTGCTCACGTTCATCGTGACCGCCGCCCAAACCTGCGCCACGCTGACGGCCCACGGCATCGATCTCATCGATAAAGATGATGCACGGTGCCGCCTTCTTAGCCTGCTCGAACATGTCACGTACACGAGAGGCACCGACGCCGACAAACATCTCGACAAAGTCAGAACCAGAAATCGTGAAAAAGGGTACCTTCGCCTCACCGGCGATCGCCTTGGCCAGCAAGGTCTTACCGGTCCCCGGCGGCCCCACCATCAGGATACCTTTGGGGATCTTGCCGCCTAACTTCTGGAAACGGCTCGGATCACGCAGGTACTCTACCAACTCGCCGACCTCTTCTTTGGCCTCATCGCAACCGGCCACATCGGCAAAGGTGGTTTTGATCTGATCTTCCGTCAACATGCGCGCCTTACTCTTACCGAACGACATGGCGCCTTTCCCGCCGCCGCCCTGCATTTGGCGCATAAAGAAGATCCAGACACCGATCAGCAACAGCATCGGGAACCAAGAGATAAAGATCGACGTCAGCAGGCTCGGCTCTTCCGGCGGCTCACCGATCACTTTTACATTCTTGGTTAACAGAGAATCCAACAGTTTCGGATCATTAATCGGAATGTAGGTGGTATAACGATTACCATCCTTCTTGGTAACGTTGATCGCACGCCCATCAATGCTGACCTGGCGCACCTGATCCTGGTTAACCTCGGTCAGGAACGTCGAGTAGTCCACCCTGCGGCTATTTGATTCGCTGGGCCCAAAGCTCTGGAAAACCGACATCAGCACTACCGCGATGACCAGCCAGAGAATTAGGTTTTTCGCCATGTCACTCAAGGGATTAACCTCTTTTTACAACTGTGTTAACAAACAGCGTTAGGGTACTACAGTTTCCGCCCTGTCGCTACGATGTACACTTCGCGCGAACGCGCACGCGAAGCTTCAGGCTTACGAATCTTCACCTTCGTAAACAGGGAGCGGATCTGGCCCAGATACTCGTCAAATCCCTCTCCCTGAAAGACCTTCACCACAAAACTACCACCGGGTGCCAGAACATCTTTGGCCATTTCCAACGCCAATTCAACCAGATACATGGCACGCGGAATATCTACGGAAGGGGTGCCGCTCATATTGGGTGCCATATCAGACATCACCACCTGCACCTTGGCATCACCCACTCGCTCCATCAGCGCCGCCAGCACCAATTCATCACGAAAATCGCCCTGGAGGAAATCGACGCCAACGATAGGATCCATAGGTAAAAGATCGCACGCAATCACCCGACCTTTATCGCCGATTTGTGTGACCACATACTGTGACCATCCCCCGGGCGCGGCGCCCAAATCCACCACGGTCATACCCGGCCGAAAGATCTTATCTGTCCCCTGGATCTCGTCCAGTTTAAACCAGGCACGCGAACGTAGCCCCTTTTTCTGTGCTTGTTGCACATATTTATCGCTAAAATGTTCCTGTAACCAGCGACTCGAACTGGCTGAACGTTTTTTACCCATCTTTAATACTCACTAAATTACAGGTTCATCTGCTTTGAAAACACCACAACGGCGCAAGACCGATTTGGTGATAATGCTGAGATGGCGCTAGAATGTACCGTTTTCAATCCCAACCTAAGCAAAAAAGACGATGAATCTGACTAACAAGCAAAAACAGCACCTGAAAAGCTTGGCCCATTCGCTGAAGCCTGTTGTGCAACTCGGCGCGAACGGCCTTACTGAAGGGGTGCTCGCAGAAATTGAACAGGCGCTGGCGCACCATGAGCTGATCAAGGTGAAGATCGCCGCTGAAGAGCGCGAAACCAAAACCCTGATCGCCGACGCCATCGTCCGTGAAACCGGTGCGTGTAACGTGCAACTGATCGGTAACGTCTTGGTGATTTACCGCCCAAGCGAAGAGCGTAAGATCAGTTTACCGCGTTAATCTCTTTTCGTATAAAGAAAAGATATAACACAGAAAGCCGTGCTTTCTCAGCATATAGCAAAGGCCGCAACGCGGCCTTTTCCTATCTTTACACTGGGCGCCGTTCCGCGATGCCACACAGCGTCACGTCACACGCGAGCAAGGCTTAGAGGTACTCGACCTTCAGGATTTCGTATTCGACCTCGCCACCCGGCGTTTTGATCGTCACAACCTCACCCTCTTCCTTCCCGATCAAGCCACGTGCGATCGGTGAATTGACTGAAATCAGATTGTGTTTGAAGTCCGCCTCATCATCACCCACGATGCGATAGGTTTGCTGATCTTCCGTATCCACGTTTTCCACGCTAACGGTCGCACCGAAGATCACCCGCCCATTGTTTGGCATCTTAGTGACATCGATCACCTGCGCATTGGAGAGTTTCGCCTCGATCTCCTGAATACGCCCTTCACAAAACCCTTGCTGTTCACGTGCCGCGTGATACTCCGCATTCTCTTTCAGATCGCCGTGCTCGCGTGCCTCTGCGATCGCCGCAATGATCTGCGGACGGCGAGTCCCTTTCAAAAAATCTAACTCTTCACGCAGTTTCTCTGCACCGCGCAACGTCATCGGAATCTGATTCATTGTTTTAGTCACCTCGAAATCTGCTTTACCGGCGCCCGCCTCCGGCGGTCTTATCCCCCACCGTTCGGCTCGACGCCACACAAAATAAACCTGGCCAGAAACAAGATCCCGGTCAGGCACAATTCTGTCTTTTGCCGGCCATTCTAGCCTAGAGTCGGCGAAGTATCATCGTTTACTTTGACCCGCATTGCGCCTTAGTATGGCAGGCACGTTACACATCACCCTCAACTATCGGCTTCCTTGGGACTATGCGATTTTCACGATTACTGAGCGGACTGGCCTGTATGCTGGCGTTTAGCAGCCAAGCGACTCCAGTGCAGGACTATACCCAATACCTGCCCGATGGCACGAATCTGGCGCTGCTGGTGCAAAAAGTCGGCGCCACGACGCCGGCCATCGATTATCACGGGCAACAGATGGCATTGCCGGCCAGTACCCAGAAGGTGATTACCGGCTTGGTCGCCTTGCTGCAACTGGGGCCAGACTTCCGCTTCACCACCACGTTCGAGAGTCGGGGGCAAATCAGCGACGGCACCCTTAACGGCGATCTGGTCGTCCGTTTCGATGGCGATCCGACCCTACGCCGCCAACAGATCCGCAATATGGTCGCCGCCCTCAAGAAACAGGGAGTTGAGCGGATCCGGGGCGATATCTTTATCGATACCTCGGTGTTTGCGAGTCACGATAAGGCACCGGGTTGGCCGTGGAACGACCTGACCCAATGCTTTAGCGCGCCGCCCGCCGCCGCCATCGTCGATCGGAACTGCTTCTCCGTCTCGCTCTATAGCGCGCCGAAGGCGGGCGAGCGGGCGTTTATCCGCGTCGCCTCCTACTACCCGGTCCACATGTTCAGCGAGGTCAAAACCCTCGCGCGTGGCTCCGCCGAGGCGCAGTATTGCGAGCTGGATGTCGTCCCCGGGGAGCTGAACCGTTATACCCTGACCGGCTGCCTGACCCAGCGCGCCGACCCGCTACCGTTAGCCTTCGCCGTACAGGATGGCGCGGCCTATGCCGGTGCAATCGTCAAGGCAGAGTTGCAACAAGCTAACATCGATATCAGCGGCCATCTACGGCGCGAAACCCAGGTGACGCCGCAGGGGACCATCCTGGCACAAACCCAGTCGGCTCCGCTGCATGATCTGCTGCGCATCATGCTAAAAAAATCGGACAACATGATTGCCGATACCGTCTTCCGCACCATCGGTCACAGCTATTTCGGCGTGCCGGGAACCTGGCGGGCCGGATCGGATGCGGTGCGTCAAATCTTACGCAAGAAGGCAGGGATCAATCTGGGCAACTCCGTCGTGGTCGACGGGTCGGGCCTGTCACGCCATAACCTGATTTCCCCAGCCACCATGATGGAAGTCCTGCAATACATTGCGCAAAATGATAACCAACTAAACTTCATCAGCATGCTGCCACTGGCCGGCTACGATGGCACGCTGCAATACCGTGGCGGGCTGCATGAGGCGGGTGTGGATGGCAAGGTGTCGGCTAAGACCGGATCGTTGCAGGGGGTCTATAACCTCGCTGGCTTTATCACCACCGCCAGTGGCCAACGTATGGCCTTCGTTCAGTATCTGTCGGGCTATGCCGTCCCTCCCCAAGATCAACGTACCCGCCGTCAGCCACTGGTGCGCTTCGAGAGTCGACTATACCGTGACATCTACCGTAATAACTGACGGAGCCGTATGAAGATCCTGATCGTCGAAGACGACACGCTGATCCAGCAAGGGTTGGCGCAAGCGATGGGGCGAGAAAACTATGCCTGCGACTGCGCCGGCAGCGCCGCCGAGGCCAACGGGCTATTGCAGAGCGGGCAATACAGCTTGATTATCCTCGATCTCGGACTACCCGATATGGATGGCGGCAGTGCGCTACGTCAGTGGCGCCGCGATGGGATTGCTACCCCGGTCTTAATCCTAACGGCGCGTGATACCGTCGGTGAACGGGTCGCAGGATTGGATGCCGGTGCCGATGACTACCTGGTTAAACCTTTCGCCCTGGCCGAGCTGCTGGCACGTACACGTGCCCTGATCCGCCGGATGCAAGGGCTGTGCGACAATATCCTCCAGGTCGATAACATTCGCCTCGATCTCTCCAACCATCAGGTCAGCTGTGATAACCAAGCCTTGGAGGTTACCCCCAAGGAGTTCACTATCCTAGCCCGCCTGATGACCCGCGCGGGACAAACCATCAGCCGTGAGGTTTTACAGCAAGATCTCTACTCCTGGCAGGACGAGCTCAGCTCCAATTCGCTGGAAGTACATATCCATAATCTACGGCGTAAGCTGGGGCGCGAACGGATCAAGACTCTGCGTGGGGTCGGCTATCGGCTGGAAAAGGCACCATGATCAGCATGCGGCGCAATCTGCTCATCATGTTGGCGCTGATCTTATTGATCACTCAGCTCGTCAGCGCATTATGGCTCTGGCACGAGAGCCGAGAGCAAATCAGTTTTCTGGTTAATGAAACCCTCAGCGCTAAGGCGCGTAATGCCCATGTCGACAAGGAGATCCGAGAGGCCATCGCGGCCCTACTGATCCCCTCGCTGGTGATGATGAGCATCACTCTGCTGGTCTCGGCACTGGCCGTCAGTTGGATCGTACGCCCGCTCAATCAGCTCCAGGCGCGTCTGGAGAAACGCTCGCCCAGCAACCTGACGCCCATCGACATCGACAGCAAGATGGTCGAAATCACTTCCGTTACCCGAACGCTCAACCATCTGTTCGCCCGCTTACAGCATACTCTGCGTCAGGAACGCCTCTTTACCGCAGATGCGGCCCACGAGCTGCGTACCCCATTAGCGGGTATACGCCTGCACTTGGAGTTGATGGAGCAGAATGGCGTCGCGCAGGCCGCGATGCTGGTGCAGCGCATCGATCAGCTGATGGCGACGGTAGAACAGCTGTTGATGCTGTCCCGTACGGGGCAAGACTTCGCTGGCGGCCACTATCCACGCTTAGATCTGATCGCCGACGTGATTCGGCCACAACAACACGCATTGCGGGAAATGCTCGCCCAACGCCGCCAGCGCTTGGTGCTGGAGATCCCCCCCCAGTTACCGATGCATGGCGATGCGATGCTATTGAGCCTCATGCTGCGCAACCTCGTGGAAAACGCCCATCGCTACAGCCCCGAACAGAGCGATATCGTGCTGCGGGTCGCCAGCGATCCCAGTGGGCGCGACTGCACCCTCCAGGTGATCGACGGCGGACCGGGGATCGACGAGTCACGCGCCAATGAACTCACCGAACCCTTCCACCGTTTGGATCGCCGCTTTGGCGGCAGCGGCTTAGGGCTGCATATCGTGGTACGCGTACTCCAGCTCCATAAGGGGCAACTCAGCTTACGTAATAATCGTCCCGGACCAGGACTCAATGCTCGTTGCCAACTACCACGCACCTTACAGGACTATTAGGCGACTCAACTCGCCATCACGCCACAGAGGCGCTCAGTCGGCCCCAGAGGGCGCCTCAACGCACCAGCCAAAATGACACAGGGCCGCCAGATGGCGACCCTGTCGGTAGGATGGTGGCGTATTAACGCTGGTAAATGATCTCGACGCCTTCGTCGTCGTCCTCATCCCAATCGTCATCCTCCTCTTCCCACTCGCTCTCGGCCTGTTCCAGCTGCTCACGATGGTAGTCATCCCACATGAACTCGGCTTTCTTGGCCTTCTCTTTCTCTTCGTCGGCCTCGGCCTCACGCGGGTGCGCCTCCAGGAAGTTCATCACATCCCAGCACAGGGCATTCACCCCTTCGCGGTTGGCTGCCGAAATCAGATAGTGCTCGCCTTCCCAGCCCAGCGCATCGGCGATAGCCTGAGCGCGCGCCTTCGCCTCCTCCGGTGTCAGCAGGTCAGCCTTATTGAACACCAGCCAGCGCGGCTTCTGAGACAGCTTCTCGCTGTACTTCTCCAGCTCACCGATGATCACGCGAGCGTTTTCGACCGGATCGGACTCGTCGATCGGCGCGATATCGATCAGGTGCAACAACACGCGGCAGCGCTCCAAGTGGCGCAGGAAACGGATACCCAGACCGGCCCCTTCGGAAGCCCCTTCGATCAGCCCCGGGATATCCGCGACGACGAAGCTCTTCTCGCTATCCATGCGCACCACGCCTAGACTCGGTACCAAGGTCGTGAACGGATAGTCGGCGACCTTGGGCTTCGCGGCAGAGACGGCGCGAATGAAGGTCGATTTACCGGCGTTCGGCAGCCCCAGCATGCCGACATCCGCCAGCAGCAACAGCTCCAGATTCAGATCGCGCTTGTCCCCCGGCGTACCATTGGTCTTCTGGCGCGGCGTACGGTTGACCGATGACTTGAAGCGGGTGTTGCCCAAGCCATGCCAGCCTCCCTTGCCGACCAACAGCTTCTGCTGATGGCGCGTCATGTCGCCCAATACTTCGCCAGTATCGACATCGGTCACACGAGTACCGACCGGCACCTTGATCGTCACATCCTGGCCACGCTTCCCGGTGCAGTCACGACTCTGGCCATTCTGGCCGCGCTCGGCGCGGAAGGACTTCTCAAAACGATAGTCGATCAGGGTGTTCAGGTTCTCATCGGCCAGCAGGTATACGTCACCGCCGTCACCACCGTCACCGCCATCCGGACCCCCTTTAGGGATATATTTCTCGCGACGGAAGCTGACGCAGCCATTGCCACCATCACCTGCTTCGATGTGGATCACGGCTTCATCTACAAATTTCATCTACTGTCTCCGTAAATCAGTGACCGAACCGCCCGCTGGCAGCCCGGTTTATCTGCGTTGGCGCGGCCACCAACGGTGACCTATCGCAGAAAACATGGCTCCGGCCACCACCACGACGGCGCCGATATAGCCCACCGCATTCAGCGAGGGCGCCATAAAAGTCGCTGGCCAGAGTAGCGCCAGAATGTCAGAAAACATCAGTGTAAACAGTGGAGTAAGCGTCACTATCGCCCCCACTTTCGCCACTTGCCAGCGCACCATCGCCTCGGCCAATGCGCCATAGCCAACCAGCGTGTTAACCCCGCAAAATAACAAACAGGCCAGTTGCCAGGTACTCAGTCGGTAAATCTGCTCGGGATGCGCCAATGGCCATAGGCAGATTGCACATAAAGCATACAACAGCCACAGGATCTGCTGCGAGGCCAGGCGACGCAATAGTATCTTCTGCGCGATGCCATAGCAGACCCAGACCCCGGCGGCGGCCATGCCAAGCAGCACGCCAAGGGTATAATCCGTCAGCCGAGTCAGAATCTCTGCCAGGCTGGTATTAAAGAATAAGATCAACCCAGCGATCAGCAAGGCGGCCCCGACGGCCTGCGCCGGTCGCATCCGCTCTTTCAGCACCAGTACGCTGGCAAACATCAAGCCGACCGGGGAAAGCTGCCCGATCACCTGCGAAGTGGTCGGGCTCAGATACTGTAACGAGGTGCTGAACAGAATAAAGTTGCCCAGCAACCCTGCCGTAGCGACCGTGAGCCATAATAACCAACGCCGCTGACGTAGCGAGGCTAACGGTGGCAGTTGACCGCGTAACCACAGCACACCACCCAGCCCGATGGCGGCCATGGTGAAGCGGTACCAGACAATGGTCTCGGGGGCCATATCAGGTAAAACCTGCTTCATGGCGATCGGCAACGCCCCCCAGAAAACAGCGGTGGTCAATGCCAACGCGATGCCTAAGGCCGCACTCTGCTTATTCTCCATGACCATCCCTGCCACCGTCTGTCTTTATAACGCAAAAAAGCCCCGCAAAGTATTGCGGGGCCTTACATCTTTCAGGACGCGAAAAACTTATTCAGCAACGATGCTGATAAATTTACGGTTTTTCGGGCCTTTAACTTCGAACTTAACTTTACCGTCAGCCAAAGCGAACAGAGTGTGGTCACGACCGCAACCAACGTTGTTACCAGCGTGGAACTTGGTACCGCGCTGACGAACGATGATGCTGCCTGCCAGAACTGATTCACCGCCAAAACGTTTTACGCCCAGGCGTTTGCTTTCGGAATCGCGACCGTTGCGACTGGAGCCGCCAGCCTTTTTATGTGCCATTAATCCGCTCTCCTAAAATTAAGCGCTGATACCAGTGATCTTCACATCAGTGAACCACTGACGGTGACCCTGCTGTTTACGATGATGCTTACGGCGACGGAACTTGACGATCTTCACCTTCTCGCCACGACCGTGAGCAACGACTTCAGCCTTAACTTTACCGCCAGCAACAAAAGGAACGCCAATCTTGATGTCTTCGCCGTTAGCGACCATCAAAATCTGGTCAAACTCAACAGTTTCACCAGTTGCGATGTCCAGCTTTTCCAAGCGAACGGTTTGACCTTCGCTTACTCGGTGTTGTTTACCACCACTTTGGAAAACCGCGTACATATAAAACTCCGCATTTCCGCACGCATGGCTCGTTGTCCAATACGCGCTATAAATATTCACAATAGGGCGCGAATTCTACGCAAAAATCATTCAGAAGACAAGGGTAGAATCAGGGGAAAAGAAGAAAAAAAACACAGTTCCCTCCCCGCCGTTTATCTAAATCATTTTTCAAGTACAATCATACTATAGTTGGCTGCCCATGGCAGCTTGGCAAAGGCTGCCACCTGGCGGGACATCCATACACAGTTGATATAAAACAATGAATTTAGAAAAAATTACTGAGTTAACCGCGCAGGATATGGCGGATGTTAACGCAAAAATTCTTCACCAGTTAAACTCGGACGTCACGCTCATCAACCAGCTTGGCTATTACATCATCAGCGGCGGCGGCAAGCGGATCCGTCCGATGATCGCGGTACTGGCGGCGCGTGCGCTCCACTACCAGGGGGATCGCCATGTTACCATCGCCGCCCTCATCGAATTCATCCATACCGCGACACTCCTGCACGATGATGTCGTCGATGAATCGGATATGCGACGGGGTAAAGCCACCGCTAACGCCGCCTTCGGTAATGCCGCCAGCGTATTGGTCGGCGACTTCATCTACACCCGAGCCTTTCAGATGATGACCAGCCTGCAATCACTACGCATCCTAGAGCTGATGTCCGCCGCGACCAATGTCATCGCCGAAGGCGAAGTCATGCAGCTGATGAACGTTAACGATCCGGATATCAGCGAAGAGAATTACATGCAGGTGATCTACAGCAAGACCGCTCGCCTGTTCGAAGCCGCCGCCCAATGCTCCGCTATCTTGGCTGGCGCCGATACACATCAGGAGCTCGCGCTACAGGATTATGGGCGCTATCTCGGTACCGCATTCCAACTGATCGATGATCTGCTCGATTACGATGCCGATGGGGCTACGCTCGGGAAGAATACCGGTGATGATCTCAACGAGGGCAAGCCGACACTGCCGCTATTGCATGCCATGCGTCACGGCTCTCCCGAGCGATCCGCCATGATCCGTCAGGCGATCGAGCAGGGCAATGGTCGCCATCTGCTGGATCCGGTGCTGGAGACCATGCAACAGGTGGGTTCACTGGACTATACCCGCCGTCGTGCCGAAGAAGAGGCAGACAAGGCCATCGCGGCATTAGCCGTGCTCGACGACTCTCCCTATAAGCAGGCATTGATCGGTCTCGCCAACTTATCCGTCAATAGAACATTCTAAAAAATTTCCAAAAAATGCACAGGCGCCCTTCGGCGCCTTTCTTTTTTCATGCTGCTCTGTATACAAAATCACAATTCTATCTTTCCATTAACTGCATAAGTTAGAAATTAATTGAAAAGAAATCGTGGTTTTTAGATAGTGATAGTGCGTTTTTCAAACGCCGATACCATGAAGGTATGTCCAGTGATAAGGAAACCACCGATGAAAAAAACAATTCCGGAAGATTGGCACCCCGCCGAAATCATCGCCGCTCTGCATAAACGCAAACTGACGCTCACCCAAGTGTCACGCAATGCTGGCCTCTCCAGCTCCACCCTCGCCAACGCGTTGACGCGCGCCTGGCCCAAAGGTGAATGGTTGATCGCCGATGCGCTAGAAATCCATCCCAGCAAGATCTGGCCTAGCCGTTACTACGATCCCGTCACACACGAGCTGCTCGATCGTAAGAGCCTGATCCGCGATGCGCTGAGCAAACGAAAAACGTAATCCTCGACATAAAAAAACCGCAGGCGATGCCTGCGGTTTCGTCGCTGCATAAGTCCGATTTACTTATTGATAAAGTCTTCGCCTAACGCGATATCCTTACGCAACACATCCAACATGCTCTCCAACGCATGCTGTTCGAAGGCGCTCAGCGTACCGATGCTCAGGCGCTGTACCAAGCCCTCTTTACCCAGCAACAACGGCTGAGCGAAGAAACGGGCATACTCACCCTCACTCTCAACATAGCCGCATTCGACCACATTCTCGTCGCCCTGCATGGCGCGGACCAGGGAGAGCGCAAAACGTGCCGCCGCCTGACCCATCGCCAGCGTCGCCGATCCGCCACCGGCCTTGGCTTCCACGACTTCGGTGCCCGCGTTCTGAATACGCTTCGTCAGATCGGTCACTTCTTGCTCAGTGAGACTGACGCCCGGGATCTGAGACAGCAGCGGCAGAATGGTCACGCCGGAATGCCCGCCAATCACAGGAATATCGAGGGTCGCCGGATCCAGGTTCTTCAATTCGCCGACGAAGGTGTTAGAGCGAATGATATCCAGCGTGGTCACGCCGAATAGCTTACTCGGGTTGTAGACACCCGCCTTCTTCAATACTTCTGCCGCAATCGGCACCATGGTATTCACCGGGTTGGTGATGATACCGATACAGGCGTTCGGACAGGCGCGCGCCACCTGACTGATCAGATTACGAATAATGCCAGCATTAACGTTGAACAGATCGGAACGGTCCATCCCCGGTTTACGTGCCACACCAGCAGAGATCAAGACGATATCCGCCCCTTCCAGGGCAGGAGAGGCATCCTCACCACCGAAACCGCGCACCTTGACTGCCGTCGGAATATGGCTCAAATCGACAGCAACGCCCGGCGTTACCGACGCGATATCATAGAGAGAGAGTTCTGAACCTGAAGGCAGCTGTGTCTTAAGCAGAAGAGCGAGCGCCTGGCCAATGCCACCCGCCGCGCCGAGAACCGCAACTTTCATTCTATACTCCTTGTTACTATTTAAATGGAGAATGCCGTGAATGCACTGCTTAGCACCTTAGTTGATCACTCTATAAAAAACAATCTGTTAACACTCAGATTGCGAGCTGACACACTAATTCCATGCTCTGCTGCAATGTTTATGGGAAAAAGGGTTTAATGATGAAAGATATAGCAACAAATCGTCAGCGCGATCCTGCTGTTATCTCCTATTATTCACTCCAGCATTACATCCGTACGATAATTCACATTACAACAACATCATATTAATAACATTTCATTTACTTTTTCCGTGCGGTCGCTCTCTTTTTCCCTATTTCCCCTGGCACAGCGCCTTTAGGATTCGTCCACTTCGTGCTGAACTGCCAGTGATGACACGCTTACTTACAGACAAAATTGCATAAAAATTCAAAAATATGCATAATGATAGGGTCTATAGCTACCTTACGGTGAAGAATGCGAAACACGACGAAACAAGAAGACCTGACCAAGGCATTCAAGGCGCTGCTGAAAGAGGAAAAGTTCAGCTCTCAGGGCGAGATCGTCCAAGCGTTGCAAGAGTTAGGCTTCGATAGCATCAATCAGTCCAAAGTCTCGCGCATGTTGACCAAATTTGGCGCCGTACGGACGCGTAATGCCAAAATGGAGATGGTCTATTGCCTGCCAGCCGAGCTCGGGGTCCCCACCACCAGCAGCCCGCTGAAGAATCTGGTACTCGATGTCGATCATAACGATGCCATCGTAGTGATCCACACCAGTCCGGGCGCGGCCCAGTTGATCGCCCGCCTACTGGACTCACTGGGGAAATCTGAAGGTATCCTCGGTACCATCGCCGGTGACGACACCATCTTTACCACCCCGGCGAAAGGCTTCAGTGTTGAGCAACTCTACACGGCGATCTTAGCGTTATTCGAACAAGAGCTCTAAACGCGCACGCACGGCGTGATGCCGTGCCTCATACGATGTGCACAACAAGCCCGCTCGTCGGGCTTTTTTACACCCGCCCCCTGCGCACTTCATCCTCTCCGCGATCTCACACCTTGTCAGCCTAGGTCACTAAACAGCGAACGCATTTTTAGCAAAAATCAATAATTCATTGTTATTAATTGCTTTTTTTAATTACTGTTCTTTTTTCCGGCGTTATTTAGTCCATTAGGATCTATCCCATAGATAGAAAACCAAAAAATAACATAAGGAATGATTAGCATGGTATTGATAATATCGGTTATTAGTATATACTGCGTAATGAGAGATAAATCACATTTTTAACCAGGCTACATGCCAAAGCAGAGGAGTAACACAATGAAAATTAAAATGGCTATCGCCACCCTATGCACCCTTTCCGTACTCTCTTTCGCCGGCGTTGCCGCCGACACAGCACAGGTCAAGGAGATCAACACCGCACAGGCCAACCACCTACAACCTATTGGGGTGATCAGCGTCGCCGGGTTAGATGGTACTGAAGCCGACATCGGCCAACAGTTAGCGACCAAAGCGCGCCTGCAGGGTGCCAGCGCCTTTCATATCATCGAAGAGCGGATCGATGGAAGCTACCATGCTACTGCATTGATTTACCGCTAAGGCCCCGCTATAACGCAGAGCCCCCACAACGCCGTCCGCCGCATCTCGCCATGCTAGCAGTAAAAAACGTTTACATCGCCGATGGCCGTGATAACGCGCTAAACAGGCAGATGAAAGACCTTAACATGCGCTCTTCGCCACGCTGGTGAGATTGAACGCCGCCAACCATCGGGCCAAGCCAAAACCGATTGGCAGGCACGCGGCTAAACGTCCGTTTCCGTGGGCAATACAATAGAAAGAAAGCACAGCCTAGGCTGTGCTTTCTCATTACACCCTCTCTTTCACGAGGGGCGACGCTTAGTGTTGAGCCCCTTTCTGCGCCAACGCCTGCAGTAGGCGTTCATGAATACCGCCGAATCCCCCGTTGCTCATCACGAGGATATGGTCTCCCGGCTGCGCATTCTTGACGATCATATCGACCAACGTATCGAGATCGGCACTCCAATGTGCCGGTTGTACACAGGCCTCAGCCACCTCAACCACCTGCCAGGGAATATGCTGCGGCTGATACAGGTAGACCTCATCCGCCCGCCCCAACGCCGGTGCCAACTCATTCTTACACACGCCCATCTTCATGGTGTTCGAGCGCGGTTCCAACACCGCCAAAATACGTGCCGTACCGCCTACTTTGCCGCGTAAAGCCGCCAACGTAGCCAAGATCGCCGTCGGGTGATGGGCGAAATCGTCGTAGACAGTGACGCCATAGGCTTCGCCACGCAACTCCAGGCGGCGACGCGCATTAATAAAGCTGGCCAACGCCCGGCACGCCTCGGCAGGCGGAACGCCGACATGGCGAGCGGCGGCGATCGCCATCAGCCCATTATGCATATTGTGTTCACCCACCAGTGACCACTGCACCTCGCCGACACGTTCGCCATCCAGGGTCACGACAAAGTGGCTGGCATCTGGCGACAGTTTTTGTGCATGCCAAGCCGCCCCCTCGCCACTCTGCTCCTGCTCGCTCCAACAGCCCATAGCCAGGACTTGCTTCAGGTTCGCATCGTTCGCCGGCGAAATAATCCGCCCCTTGCCCGGAACCAAGCGTACCAAATGATGGAACTGTTTCTGAATCGCCCGGAGATCATCGAAAATATCCGCATGATCAAACTCCAGGTTATTCATAATCAACGTACGCGGGCAGTAGTGGACGAACTTGGATCGTTTATCGAAGAAGGCACAATCATACTCATCCGCCTCGATAACGAAGAATGGGCTATCGCCCAGGCGCGCCGATACCTCGAAATTTCCCGGCACGCCACCGATGACGAAGCCAGGTTGATAACCGCACGCTTCCAAGATCCAGTTTACCATCCCGGCCGTTGTCGTTTTGCCATGCGTGCCCGCAACCGCGATCACCCAGCGATGGCGTAAAACTTCATCATGCAACCACTGCGGGCCTGAGACATAAGGGATGTTGCGTTCTAGGATCGCCTCAACACACGGGTTGCCGCGCGCCATCGCATTCCCGATGATCACCAGATCCGGCTGCGGATCCAGATGGGCGGGATCATAGCCCTCCAACAGAGTGATACCCTGCTGTTGCAATAGCGTACTCATCGGTGGGTAGACGTTGGCATCTGACCCGGTAACCTCATGCCCCAGCTGACGCGCCAGTAAGGCTAGCCCGCCCATAAACGTGCCGCAGACTCCAAGAATATGAATGCGCATAATACTTCCAGTTGATTGCATTGATTTAGTTCACATTCTAACGCTGACTCTCGCGTCGGCGAAAGGAAATTGCCTAGGAATGCCCCGATACATTAGCTAAAATACGCTACGAAAACGTTGGCGGTTTGTAAAAAAAATCGCTACTCCTCACAATCAGGAAATGTGACATGAAAACGCTAGGCGAGTTTATCGTCGAAAAACAGCAGGACTTTCCTCACGCTACTGGTGAGCTTACCGCTCTTCTCTCCGCAATAAAACTGGGCGCCAAAATCATCCACCGCGATATCAATAAGGCGGGGCTGGTCGATATCATCGGTGCCAGCGGCGTTGAAAATATTCAGGGTGAAGTACAGATGAAGCTTGATCTGTACGCCAACGAGAAACTCAAGGCGGCACTAAAGGCGCGTGGCGAAGTGGCGGGGATCGCCTCCGAGGAGGAGGATGACATCGTCATCTTCGAGGGTGACCGGGCCAATAATGCTAAATATGTCGTGCTGATGGATCCACTGGACGGCTCCTCCAACATTGATGTCAATGTCTCTGTCGGAACCATTTTCTCTATCTATCGCCGTATCACGCCAAGCGGCACGCCGGTGACGCGTGAAGACTTCCTCCAGCCAGGCAACCGCCAGGTCGCGGCAGGCTATGTGGTGTATGGCTCCTCAACCATGCTGGTTTATACCACCGGCAATGGGGTACACGCCTTCACCTACGATCCCTCGCTGGGGGTATTCTGCCTCTCCCACGAGCGTCTGCGCTTCCCACATAATGGCAATATGTACTCCATCAACGAAGGCAACTACATCAAATTCCCGTTGGGCGTGAAGAAGTACATCAAATACTGTCAAGAGCAAGATAGTGAGACACAACGCCCCTATACCTCACGCTATATCGGTTCGCTGGTCGCCGATTTCCACCGCAACCTGCTGAAGGGTGGCATCTACATCTACCCAAGCACCGCTAGCCATCCGCAGGGTAAGTTGCGTCTGCTGTATGAGTGCAACCCGATGTCATTCTTGGCCGAACAGGCCGGAGGCAAAGCCAGCGACGGCTTCCGTCGTATTCTGGATATCGAGCCAGACCACCTGCACCAGCGTTGTCCTTTCTTTGTCGGCAGCAGCGCAATGGTCGACGATGCCGAACATTTCATGCACCAATTCCCCGACGAATAATCCCGCGCCAGACAAGGCGCATTACGCGTCATACTCTGTTCATTTGTGGAGTGGCGGCTATAATAGCCGTCACTCCATTTCTGGTTTGATGAAAGGAAACCGACATGAGCTTGATCAACGTCCCGGCCGGTAAAGATATGCCGGAAGATATCTATGTAGTGATCGAAATCCCGGCTAACGCCGATCCGATCAAATATGAAATCGACAAAGACACTGGTGCCCTGTTTGTAGACCGCTTCATGTCTACCGCCATGTTCTACCCGTGCAACTACGGCTACATCAACCACACCCTGTCTCTGGACGGCGATCCGGTTGACGTGCTGGTCCCGACTCCGTATCCGCTGCAGCCAGGTTCTGTGATCCGCTGCCGCCCGGTCGGCGTGCTGAAGATGACCGACGAAGCGGGCGAAGATGCCAAGCTGGTCGCCGTTCCGCACAGCAAACTGACCAAAGAGTATGATCACATTAAAGATGTGAACGATCTCCCGGAACTGCTGCGTGCCCAGATCGCCCACTTCTTTGAACACTACAAAGATCTGGAAAAAGGTAAGTGGGTCAAAGTTGACGGCTGGGATAACGCCGATGCAGCCAAGGCCGAGATCATCGCCTCTTTCGAACGCGCTAAGAACAAGTAATCGCTTAACGTGTTAAAAAAACACCGCCTCATGGCGGTGTTTTTTATTCCTCACGCTACCTCATCATCACGCTTTAGCCAATCACCGCTAGCGATACGCGGCAATCCACTCACCTCGTTGAGATAGATGTAGATCCAGGCGACGCCATACGGCGTTTTAATCAACTCGCGCCGATAATCCTTACTGTTACTCTTCAGCTCATCCAGCTCCGCCAAGATCGACGAGGTAATGCGATACACTTCGCAATAGACCCTCCCCTCACCGGGTACTACCGCTGGATAATGGCCCAGATCATACAGCTCGTAGCCCTCCAGTACATAATCGCCCAGCCAGGTGGCATTGGTCATCCAGTGGCTGTTGCCCTGCTTACGGCGCAGACTTCCGTAGACAATCACTCGCATGGTTAAAACTCAAACTGATAGAGCAGATCAAGTGCCTGATTCACGCCAGACACCGCTTCCAGGTACAGATTCGGCATCAGGCGGTAACGCAACGTCAGCGTGGCCAGTGAATCGAAGATCCCCACGCCATACTTCACCTGTAGCCCCGGCAGAACATAACCGCTGACCACGACCTGAGAACTGTCACCCACCCCTTGTGAATCCAACGTCAAATTACTCACGCCGAAGGTTTCGCCGATTTTACCCACCAGCTTACCACTCTGCGCGACGCCTAGACCGATCAACATCGACGTCATCGCATTACTGTCCGCGCCGGTGCTATCCAACCCTTGGCCACGCAATAGATATGATAGGGCTTGTTGTTGTGACATTGCCGGATCTGAGAATACTTCCAGTTTCGGTTGATCGGCAAGTCCCGTGACACGAACGCCTACCGTAACATCGTTCGCCGTCGACTCCGGATTACGTATTGCTTCGATATTAAGTAGCGGATTACCCGGAGGGCCAGCGAACAGCAACTCTCCTTGACGGATCAAGAGATCCTGGCCGTAAGCGGCAAACCGCCCCTGCGGGATCATGATCTGACCATTCAGTCCCAGGCCATTCTGGTTCTGAATCACCTTCAACTCGCCCTTGAGCGCCGCCTTGAGACCGAAGGCCGAAAGGCGCACATTGTTGCCGATGGCGATGGTCAGATCGGTATGCAGCGGAATCGAGGCGGTCACGGGCTTGATCGGCTGATGGGCATTATTCAGCATCACCTCATCGGATGAGACGCCGACTGCACTCTCCGGTAACTCTTGCACCGTGATACGCGCCCAAGGAATGTCCACGCGTCCATTGAGCGACAGCTGATTCGGTGACGCGTCGAACATGATGTTCGGCGAGACATCGAGGCGTACCATCGGCGGTACCGTTACTCGCAGACGAGTCCCGCTGGCGGCGATGCTGGCTCGCCAGGCGTTCAGATTACGCCAGTCGGCGTTACCCGACAGATTCAACTGGCCCTGAGAGGTCTTGATCACCCCCTGCAAGGTCGAGCTCATCCCCACAAAGTTGATCGCCAGGTTGGCATCGGTAACATCGATCGGCATAAATTGTCCATCGATATCTACCCCCTCCAACGCCAGGCGGCCATATAACTGTGGATGCAGCGTCGTCCCCCCCAAGCGCAGCGCGGCGTTCAGCATCCCCTGCACCTTCTCCCCTTTCATCAAGGCCGGGTTTAACAACGCTAACGAGAAACGATCGATGTCGATATTACCGGACAGGTTGCGCGCGCCCAGTAAATTGGCGACACGCACGTCGCCGCGCAGCTGACCATTGCCGGCGATGCCGAGCAGCCAGGTTAACCGTGCCTGCCCCTGCGCCAACGTCGCCTCCAGCGTCGCCTGACTCAGGGTGATCGGTAACTTATTGCCCTGTACATTCTGCGTAATGTTGACCCCATCGCCCTTCAACGTGATACGCGCCTGTGGTAACCCTTGCCCCGCCTGCCAGGTCGCCTGCGCTCGCCCTGTAAAGCCCCCACTCAGATGGGTATCCGGCCCCAAGAAGGGTTGCAACATCGCCAGATCGAAACGCTCTAACACCAGGCTGGCATGACCGCTTTCCCCGACCTCAATGGTCTGCGGCACGCACAATCGGGCATGAGGGTTAGCCCAGCAGTGCGGGCCGATGGCCATCTGTTGCTTCGCGACACCGTAGTTCAGGGCGATCGGGCGAGTCAGACGCCACTCCCCAACAGGGGTGGTAAAGTCGGTATTCGTCAGGGTGCCACTCCAGCTACGCTTATCTTGCGCCAGGCTACCGTTCAGCGTCAGCTGGCCGGCGAGCGGGGTCCCCTGCACCACCAACTGGAGGCGGTGCTGGCGCTCATCCCCCCCAGCACGTAGGGTGAGCTGGCTTATGGCGATCTCACCCTGCTGCAACTGATCCACCCGCAGATCCACCTTTCCTTGGATCTGCTTATCGGAGCGTACATCCCCCAACAACGCCAGGCGCCGAATGGTCAGCTCCTGCCAACGTAGCCCGTTAGCCTGTAGATCGGCCAATAACTGCGGCGCCTGACTATCGCCGCGCAGCTTCAGCATGCCACGCGCCGTACCGGCCAAGCCCGGCAAGGTACCATCCAGGTGTGGAGCATCGATGCGCGCATCCAGTGACCAGCGCTTTTCCGCCAGATCGCCATTAATGTCGATGCGGTTACGCCCCAGCGCAATATGCAACTGCGGGATCTGCCACTGCCCGGCCTGGTTACCGCGCAACTGACCGCGCACATCGACCACATTCTGTTTAATCCGCCCTGCCAACTGCAACTGGGGGACGTTTAACTGCCAACTCCCGCCGTACAGGCTACCGCGCGTCTCCAGCTTGCCTGTCAATTTCGAGGGCCACTCGGGCCATTGGCGACCGGTATTGATCCCCGCCAGTGTCAGATTGGCGCGCCAACTGATCGCCTTGCTCCAGTCGGCCACCCCCTGTACCTCCGCCTGACCATCCAACGCCGCCAGCTGTAGTTTACTCAGGGTAAACTGCCGCTCATTGCCGTTCCCCTTTAGGTCGACACGGGCATCGGGTAGCCCCTTACCCCTGAAATCTCCGCTCAATTGCAGGCGATAATCGTGCGCGCTCCCAGCGAGGCGCAGCTTCAACGCATTAACCTGGTAATCCGGCGTCGCGCTCAATGGCCAGCGTAGAGCGTTACTATCGAGTGCCAGCGACAACGGTAACCCCGCCTTAGCCAGTTGGGTCTCACCCTGCAAGGTTGCCCGCAGCGGGCCTGAGAGGTTGGCGTCAAGCGCCAGCGTGCCGTACAACGCCCCAGAGAGTGCCAAACGTAGCTTTTCTCCCTTCAAGGGCGCCTGATTGACGCTCGCGTTCAGCCGTAGATCCAGCGGCCAGTCGCCGCTGAAGCGTGTGCTACCCCGTGCCGTCACCGCCCCTTGTTTCGCCAGGATCTTCAGGGTATGCAATGTCAGACGTTGTTGGTCCACGGCCGCCCGCAACTCCAGCGAGGAGATATCTACCTCGCTCGCCGCCCGGATCTGTACCTGCTCCGCCGAGATACGGCTGATCGCCACATCCAGTGGTAGATCCAATCCGCTTAGGGCTGGCAACAAGGGACGTGCGAACAACGCCGTCAACGTCTCGCCCAATGGCTCAGGCATGGTCTGTCGTGTGCCCGGCTGATGAGACGGAGGCGGCGGCGGTGATGCGCTATCTGGCGGTAATACGATGCGCAGCCCCTGAATATGGCTCGGCAACACGCTCACACGCTGCTCCCGCCAGGCCGCCCCGCTACGGAGCGACGTCAAGGCAATAGCGGTCCCATCCACATTAACTTGCACATCATTGAGACGCAGCAGACGCACCAGTAATGGGTAGGGTGTGCTTAAGCGCCCCAATGGCTGCGCCGGCGCCACTTGCGGCTCGCTCGGCGGTAACGCCTGTGTATTCACATCGACCCGGACCCGCTGTGCGCTCAGCACATTCAGGCAGAGTTCGCTCTGCTTCAGGCACCCCATATCCAGCGACAGATGAAACTGCCCAACCTGTACGGCCACGCCCGGCATCTTATAGCCGACATCGCTTAGGGTCAGATCGCGCCAGCCCCCCTCCACACGGCCAATCTCCAAACCGGGAACCCAGCGGGCAGCGGCATTGAGTGCCAGGTGTAATCCGCTCTGGGTCATCAGCGCGCCCAACAGCGCCACCAGCAACAGCAGTAGCCCCAATAACGCCATCAACACATAGCGCGAGATGTTATACAGCCTCATAACTCAGGCCCCAGTCCGATGTAAAACTGCAAATCGTGTTTATCCTCACTGCCGACCGGTACGGCTAAGTTGAGCCGGATCGGGCCGACCGGCGAGACCCAAATCAGCCCGACCCCCGTACCGGTGTGAAAATTACTCTTCGTAATGTCATTGACCGCCTCACCGGAGTCGATGAAAGCGCCGCCCCACCACTTACCGCTCAGATTGTATTGATACTCTAACGAGCCGGTCACCAAGCGTGAGGCCCCGGTCAACTTACCCTCGCTATCTTTGGGCGAAATCGACTTGTACTTATAGCCGCGGATACTACGATCGCCGCCGGCGAAGAAACGTAGAGAAGGAGGAACCTTATTAAAATCATTGGTTTCAATCCACCCCAGATTACCACGCACCACGAAACGATGTTTCTCCGCCAGGGTACGGATCCAGACGTTCTGCGCCTGGATCACCGCGAAATCGACCGCCGATCCCCAGCTCATGTTGGAGACCTCTAACGAGTAACGCTGCGTATCGCCCCAGGTCGGCATCAAGCCGCCGCGTGAACGGGTCCGGTTTACGCTGACACCGGGATAGAGCAGCATGGTGGTCTCGGTGGTATTACCCTGGGTAAAGTGATCGAGGCTCCAACGCAGGTTGATCCCGCGCTGCCAACCACTGGACAGATCCCAATAACGCGCCAGATTCAGGGTCGTCGAGTCAGACTCCGTGTCATTCAGATCGGTACGCTGAAAACCGCCCTGTACCAGGTAGTACTGCTCCAGCGGATTCTTCAGCAGCGGGATCTTATAGCTGAAGTCCACTGTCTGCTCCGGCACGGAGAGATTGAGCGAGGTATCGAGACTATGGCCATAGGAGTTCGTCCAGGGACGCTTCCAACCGAGCTTAAGCCGTGGGCCGACATCGGTGGCATAGCCGCCCCCGAGATCGACCATGTTACGGCTGCGCGGCGTTACCACCGCCTGCATCGGCAGGCTATGATCCGCCCCGACCGCTTTAAAATCGGGTGAGACCACCACGGAGTTAAACCAGTTGGTCGCCGACAGATTGCCACTGAACTTGGCCAAGTCGCCGGCATTGTAATAGTCGCCCTGCTTGAAGGGACGTAGATTCTGTAAATAGGGCGTGCGGATCTGCGAGCCGCTGAACTGCACGGCACCGAAGCGGTAACGCGGCCCACTGTCGAATTCGATGTCCCAATAGGCCTTATGCTGATCTTCGATGACTCCGAGCTGGTGTACCGGCATGGTGGCGTCGAAATAGCCACGCTGCAGCGCCAGCGAGTTCAGGGCACTCTTGAGACTATCGTAGTCACCCTGGTCCAGAACACTGCCAATGGGGGGCAAGGATGACGCGAGTAACGCCTGGTAGGTGGGATCATCCTTAGCCTCCCCCCGGATACGCACATTCACGCCAGCGATGCGCACCGGTTCACCCGGCGTCACCTGAGCGATCAATTGCGGGCGTGAGAAGGCCGATCCCGGACGAAAGGAGAACTCGATCGTGGGCTGGAAATAACCCAAGGCGCGTAAACCTTGGCGAATCGCATCCGCGGCACGCACCCGAAAACGGCCATCGTTGCTGATCTCATCCTCCGCGATGGTCGACAGCGTGGCATTCACATTCTTTTGCAGCCGTCCGCTTAATCCCTCCACCACCAACTTCAGTTGTGCGGCATGCGCCAATGGCGCGGCCAATAATAGACACAGTAGGCCAACCTTAGGCAATCGTGGCATGCAAACTCCCGCAGTAAACTTAACGCTAACACTCTTTCCACCGCTGAACTTCCGCGCGCTGGCCTAGGCGCAGGCTCCCCTCCTACGGCGTACTCATGCGGACATATTGTGCGCAAAGCCGGCGTGGGATACAACGAAACAGGAAAATCATGATTATTCGAGATTAGACTGTTTTCCACAATACAACGATTAACCTCTCATAGATGACGGCTCCGTGTACGTTTTCAGATTTTTCACCGTTCAACTGCCTATTTATTAGCGTTTGGAGGATATTTTGCACAACGATCACGATAGCTTACCGCTGACCCCCGCCCAGGCGCTGCCCGGACGTAACCAAGCGATGATCATTACCCCACAGCATGCGGTTAACGGCCATGCGTTGTACGGCGTCCCTGCCGGTATGGAAGAGGCGCTCTTCGCTATGGGCTGTTTCTGGGGGGTTGAGCGCCTATTCTGGCAACAGCCTGGTGTATATAGCACCGCCGCTGGCTACAGCGGTGGCTTGACGCCTAACCCCACCTATCGCGAGGTCTGTAGCGGGCAAACCGGTCACGCCGAGACGGTACGCGTGGTATTCGATCCGGCGCATATCGACTACCCGGCGCTGCTGCGCCTGTTCTGGCAAAACCACGATCCGGCTCAAGGCATGCGCCAAGGCAACGACATTGGTAACCAATACCGTTCGGCGCTATTCCCGCTGACGCCACAGCAGCAGCAAGCCGCGCAGGACAGCCGTATACGATTTACTCAGGCGATGCGGCAGGCGGGCGATCTCCGCCCCATTACGACCGAGATCACGCCCGCGGGCCCCTTCTACTATGCCGAAGAGGAACATCAACAGTACCTGTATAAGCACCCGCAAGGGTATTGTGGTTTGGGCGGCATCGGCGTATGTCTACCCGAATAAGAGGAAGATGCCCTCCTAATCAGTGCCATAGCAAAGAGTTAGATAGCTAACGGGTAGATTTTCACCACTAGCTGGTTGCTTGTTGCTCCTGCTATACTAACCAGGTCATACTGCGCCCAGCCACCCGATCTGGCGCGCTGTCTGACCCGGGTTTGATGATACAACCCGGTAAACTCCGGGGGGATCCTCTACCGGCCCCAATACACAATATTCCTGATGGCGTCACACCGCCTTTCCGGCCTCCCGGACCGTTCCCGGTTAATACGGATAGATTATGTTAAACAGTATCTTACTGATTATTATACTGATCGCGATCAGTGCCTTTTTCTCGATCTCGGAAATATCTCTGGCCGCCTCACGCAAGATGAAGCTGAAAACCATGGCGGACGAGGGCGATATCAACGCGGCGCGCGTCATGGCGTTGCAAGAGCAGCCCGGCTACTTCTTTACCGTGGTGCAGATCGGCCTCAATGCCGTCGCCATCCTCGGTGGTATCGTCGGTGATGCCGCGTTCTCGCCGACTTTTCGCCTGTTGTTCGACCGCTTTATGCCGCTGGATGTTTCCCAACAAGCCAGCTTTATCTGCTCCTTCGTGTTAGTCACCGGCAGTTTCATCCTGTTCGCCGACCTGACACCGAAGCGCATCGGTATGATATCCCCCGAAGCGGTGGCCGTACGGATTGTCAACCCGATGCGTTTCTGCCTGTTACTGTTCCGCCCGTTGGTGTGGTTCTTTAACGGCCTGGCTAACCTCATCTTCCGCCTGTTCAAGATCCCCATGGTGCGTAAGGATGATATTACCCCAGACGATATCTATGCCGTGGTCGAGGCCGGTGCGCTGGCCGGTGTGTTGCGTAAGCAAGAGCACGAGATCATCGAGAATGTATTTGAGCTAGAGTCACGTACTGTTCCCTCCTCGATGACACCGCGTGAGAGCATCATCTACTTCGACCTGAGCGAGAGCGAAGAGGGCATCAAGGAGAAGGTATCGACCCATCCTCACTCCAAGTTCTTAGTCTGTGATGGCGCCATTGACCACGTCGTGGGTTATGTCGACTCCAAGGATCTGCTTAACCGTGTACTCGGTAACCAGAGTCTGGTGCTCAGCAGTGGAGTGCAAATCCGTAACGTGTTGATCGTGCCGGATACCCTGACACTCTCCGAAGCGTTGGAAAGCTTTAAGAATGCGGGGGAAGACTTTGCCGTCATCCTGAACGAGTATGCCTTGGTGGTCGGGGTAATCACGCTCAATGATGTCATGACCACCCTGATGGGCGATCTGGTCGGCCAAGGGCAGGAGGAGCAAATCATTGCCCGTGACGAAAACTCATGGTTGGTCGAGGGCGTCACCCCGATCGATGACGTGATGCGCGTACTGGATATCGAGGAGTTTCCCCAGTCCAGTAACTACGAAACCATCGGCGGTTTCATGATGTATATGCTGCGCAAGATCCCGAAACGTACCGACGCGGTCAAATACGCGGGGTATAAATTCGAGGTAGTGGATATCGACAGCTATAAGATCGATCAGCTGCTGGTCACGCGCCTCGCGGAGCGTCTCCCCGCCAGCCAGCCCGACGAAGCGGGCAACGAGAGCGAATCCTCTCAACCGGCAGTAAAATAATCTGCAGGCGGCATGGCCGCCTCACTCTCCTCTCGACGCAATCTGACTGACTGCGCCTCAGGCCATCTCCGCCTGTAGGCGCACGACCTGGCGGTTAATCTCCGACATCACACTGAGATGGCGTTTATCACGTACCTTCGGCAACAGAATACGTCCCATATCAAATTCAAAGGCGCCGATACCATGAATGTAAAGACGACCACGAAATAGCGTCTTGACGTATTTAGCGACCAACAGCGGGTTATACCGCTGAAAGATTTTCATTTTTATTTCTCCCTCTATCACGCTCGTAGTAAGGCAACCTTTCCTCTGCCAAAACGGCACACGAGCGCAGCGCACGATGGACGTTAACTATAGACAGCTTTACCTATGATTAGTGCAAACAGAGCCGAATATTTCGCTAAATTTACCTTAGCTGACAGAATGGTATGCAAAAAGTAATAGGATTTTTTATATTTATATATCGTTAATCGCGCTTTCTAGAGGAAAATCGGAATATCTCACTGTCGCACCGATTGGCGCGACGAGAAGGAAAGCGCACAAGGGTAGCCCTGGGCACGACACTTGCCCGGCGCGTCTCGCCCCTCAGCGAGGGGAGCACGCCGAGCGTAGACGGTATCAATATAATGAGACGCGGAATCCCGGATTAAGCAACGACTCGGCCGGTGTGTAGTCCAACGTTTTACCTTGCCAATCACGTACCTGAGCGCCTGCCGCCTGAGCGATGGCATGACCCGCCGCGGTATCCCAAACATGCGTCGGCCCAAAGCGGGGATAAAGCTGAGCCGCACCTTCCGCCACCAGGCAGAACTTCAGCGATGATCCGACCATCATCGTCTTATGCTCGCCCAACTGTTGCAGATAGTCCGTCAACTCCGCGTCACCATGCGAGCGGCTAATCACCACCACCGGCGGCGCCACATTGCGCACACTGATCGCCATGCGCACGCCATCCAGCTCCTTCCAAGCCTTGCCCTCACTGGCGGCATACAGTACCCCGCTCACGGGAACATAGACCACACCCAACGTTGGCACACCTTGCTCGATCAGGGCAATGTTAACGGTAAACTCGCCATTGTGTTGCAGAAACTCTTTAGTCCCGTCCAACGGATCCACCAGCCAATAACGCTGCCAGTCACGCCGCTGTGCCCATGCCGGCGGTGCCTCTTCTGACAACAGAGGGATGTGTGGCGCAATCTGTGCCAGACCCTGCTTAATCAGCGCATGTGCCGCTAAATCGGCCGCCGTCACCGGCGAGTCATCCCCCTTATAGGCCAAGTCTAACGGCTGCGAGCCCTGATACACCGCCATAATCTCTGTACCTGCCGCACGCGCTAGCTGACACACCTGTTCTAACATACGCTTCCCTCCCTCTGAGTTAAACGTGACGATGACACGCCCTTTCACCCTCCGTCGTGCCTGACGGTATGGACGCACCCATACCGTTCATCATCGGTTTTACCAACAATAAACGCCAGCGTACCGCGTAATTTCCTCTCCATGCTACGGCAATTTCACTGCACGTCATCAACAGGGATGGCATCGAAACTAAATTGCATTTAAAATACAACTTATGCAATTACCCTAAGGAGTCCATCATGACCTATCGCGATCGCCCGCTCGGTGAACTCGCCATCAGCATCCCTCGTGCCACACGCCTCTTCCGCCAGTACCAATTAGATTTTTGTTGTGGCGGTAAACAAACCCTTCAGCGTGCGGCAGCCCGTCACGCTCTGGATTTAGACGCACTGGAGCGTCAACTGGCCGAGTTGGAACACCACCCCTCTACTCAGCGAGACTGGCAACAGGCCCCCCTGGCGGAACTGACTGCCTTCATCGTTAGCCGTTATCATCAACGCCACCGCGAACAGCTTCCCGAATTGGCGCTGATGGCACAGAAGGTCGAACAGGTGCATGCCGATAAGGTTGGCTGCCCGCGCGGGCTGGCCAAGCAGCTTGACTCACTACGCCAGGAGTTGGACAGTCATATGATGAAGGAGGAGCGTATTCTATTTCCGCTGATCGAACAGGGGGAGGGAGCGCGTTGCCAAGGACCGATCTCGGTCATGGAGCATGAGCATCGTGACGCAGGCGAACTACTCGACGTCATCCGCTTCCTGACGGATAACATGACGCCGCCACAGGGCGCTTGTACCACCTGGCGAGCCCTATATGCCGGTATTAACGAGCTGGTTGATGACCTAATGGCGCACATCAGCCTGGAAAATAATCTACTGTTTCCTCGTGCGCTCGCGGGTAGCTAAAACGGCCAAAAAAAAACGGGGCCGTACCACGCCGGCCCCGTTTCCTCGCTGGCAGAAACCCTTAGAGGATATCCAACAGCTCGACGTCGAAAATCAACGCGCTATACGGTGCGATCGCGGCACCGGCACCACGCTCGCCATAGGCCAGCTGATGCGGGATGTACAGCTGCCAGCGAGAACCGACCGGCATCATGCTCAGCGCCTCGATCCAGCCTGCGATCACGCCACCGACCGGGAACTCCGCCGGCTCGCCACGCTGCTCGGAGCTATCGAATACCGTACCGTCGACCAGGCGACCCGTATAGTGCACACGCACCTTATCCTGACGAGAGGGGATGGCGCCTTCACCCTGCTTCAACACCTTGAACTGTAAACCGGATTCCGTCACGGTCACATCGTCCTGCTGTGCATTCTCGGCGAGAAAGCGCTCACCGGCTTCGGCCAATGCCTTCTGCTGCTCACGACGCACCGCATCGGCGCGCTCATGGATCTCACGCAGTGCGCGATGTACTGTCTCAACCGGCACTGCCGGCGCATTCCCTTCCATCGCATCGCGCAGACCTGCCAGCAACGCCTCCGGCTGTAAACCCTGCAGGCCAGACTCATTGAGCTGCTGACCGACCTGAAGACCGATACCATAACTTGCTTGCGCTTCTATACTGTCAAAAGCCGGGGTCGACATGATGTTTCCTTTTCGTCACAGAAAGTAGAACGCGCAGCATAGCAGCGCCGTTGCGATGGGTAAAATGTTGTCGCGATAAGGGTGACTTTTGTCAGCGAAAAAGAAACAATGACCGCCTCGCTATTGTCGCCATCACCATCTCTGGCGATCACGGTGATTTTTCGGATTGTTATCCTATTTATGCCACTTCGGAGCCGCTAGGCTGAGTATGGCCCGGATGGCGCGGCCTATCACGCGAGTGAGGTTAACATGGGCAGAATTGCGCCCAAAAAGAGTAAGAGTCCCGGCTATGATGCACTCTTCAGCCGGACGCAATGGTTACGTCTGCGCTCACGCTTGAGTCGCCCCACCCTACGAGTAGGTCCCGATGATCTCCGGCGTAGCTGGCAATGGGGCCGAACGGAACTCGTTACCCTCTGGCACCTGCCGGATCAGTTCGGCTGGATGTCACCATTACCCGCCTTCCACCGTCGCGGGATCATCGCCGCCGCCACCCTACTGCTGCTGGCGCTATTGTGGCCGGCAGCCGATCCTGCGCCATCCGCCTTCCCGGTCGAACGGAGTGTCGACACGGAACCGATGCAAGCCGAACTGCAAGAGGCGGAGCCCACGCCGGAGCAGACTGCCTGGCAAGAGTATCTGATCCAGCCGGGACAAACCCTGGCACAATTGCTACGCGATCATAATCTCGATGTCACCGATGCCTTCGCCATGGCCCGCGTCGAGGGTGAGGATCGGCCACTAAGCAACCTCAAGGCCGGGCAACATGTCCTGATCCGCCACAACGCCCAAGGACAGATCCAGGCATTGAAAATCGAGACCACGGCGAATCAACAAGTCACCTTCCGCCGGACCCTCGATGGCAGTTTTACGCGTCTGCCTTGATCTGTTCCAACAACCAGTCGCGCAACGCCACGGCCTGATTACAATGGCTATCGCGACTGCCATAGAGCAAGGTGATCGCCTCGCCCTGGTGCAGCAATTGCACCAGCGGCTGCCAGGTCTCCGGTGCCGCCGCCAATTCATCCCGATAACGCGCGACAAAGCCCGGCCAATCCAACGTCGCATGATGAAACGCTTGGCGTAATGCCGTCGAGGGTGCCACCGCCTTCAGCCAACAGACACCCTCGAGGCGTGCCTTTGCGATGCCGCGCGGCCAGAGACGATCGGTAAGAAAGGTATGGGGGGGAAAGGGTGCCTGAACGTCATACACCCGCAGCAGCCTGATCGGTGCCATGATGTTGCCTCCACGTGATGCCCATTTAAGAGCAGAGTGTACGCCATGAGGTCGCTGGGTGGCAGGCTAAAAAAACAAAACGCCGGCACAAGGCCGGCGTTTCAGGTCATTGCGAGAGTTGATTACTCAGCAACAACAACCACGTTCAGCTGAGCGAATACGTCGCTGTGAACCTGGAAGTGAACTTCGTGATCACCCAGGGTACGCAGCACGCCATTCGGCAGGCGAACTTCGCTTTTCGCAACAGCAACACCGGCAGCGGTCACTGCATCGGCGATGTCACGGGTACCGATAGAACCGAACAGTTTACCTTCGTCGCCCGCTTTGGACGCGATAGTAACAGTGGCCAGTTCATTGATCTTCGCAGCGCGGGCTTCGGCAGCGGCCAGAGTGTCAGCCAGTTTGGCTTCCAGATCGGCGCGACGAGCTTCGAAGAACTCGATGTTTTTCTTGGTAGCCGGAACAGCTTTGCCGGTCGGAACCAGGAAGTTACGAGCATAACCTGCTTTAACGTTAACCTGATCACCCAGGCTACCCAGGTTTGCTACTTTATCAAGCAGAATAACTTGCATTACCTTATCCTCTCAAAAGTCGTTAATTGACAACGCAGCCGATTACTGATGGCGATCAGTGTACGGCAGCAGGGACAGGTAGCGTGCGCGCTTGATAGCACGAGCCAGCTGACGCTGGTATTTTGCACGGGTACCGGTGATACGGCTCGGTACGATCTTACCGCTTTCGGTGATGTAGTTTTTCAGCGTAGCGATGTCTTTATAGTCGATCTCTTGAACGCCTTCCGCGGTGAAACGGCAGAACTTGCGACGACGGAAATAACGTGCCATTTGGCTAGTCTCCAGAATCAATCAATTCAATCTGCTCGGCATGCAGCACTAACTTGTTCAGGCCATTACGGCCCATATGGCAACTGACGAAGCCATGCACACGTAGTGCGCTGCCGACCGTTAATCTGTGGGTTATTGCCACTAATCCCTCTCCGCTGACAATCACGGGCATTCTGCACCATGCTTGTCGGCTGAGTCCGGCTTCCTGCTGTTGCGATCGATGCTCAAGCACGAACTGACAGTGAGGAATGCCGGAAGGACTGACCTTTCGTATGGGGACTTTGCACACCGTGCCAGCCAGCACCAGACGATTAGCGGTCATAGCGACAATTACTCTTCAGAATCCCCAGCTTCGGTTTCTTCGCTGGTTTCGTTAGCGAAATCTTCGCGACGCTCACGGCGCTCGTCTTTCGCTTTAACCATCGGAGAAGCTTCGGTTACAGCGTGCTTAGTACGCATAACCATGCTGCGGATAACGGCGTCGTTGTAGCGGAAGTTTGTTTCCAGCTCATCGATCACTTCCTGCGGAGCTTCAACGTTCATCAGAACGTAGTGGGCTTTGTGCAGTTTATTGATCGGGTAAGCCAGCTGACGGCGGCCCCAATCTTCCAGACGGTGGATCTTGCCTTCTGCGCCAGTGATGGCACCAGTATAACGCTCGATCATGCCCGGAACTTGTTCGCTCTGGTCAGGATGAACCATAAAAACGATTTCGTAATGACGCATCGAAATTGCTCCTTACGGATTATTCAGCCTCCTGTCGGGGTCAGCCGCAGCCCATGGAGGCAAGGAACGTATTTGTGGGCGGCTGAAAAATGACGCGTCATAATACTGACGACAGCAAGGAAACTCAAGCCATGGTGCAAATTAATTACGGCACACCGTAGACCATGGCGTACGACGCCCCCGGAAAAGCGTAGAAAAGCTGCTAGAATTAAAAATGGGTGACAAGAACGTGATAGTCATCACAACTCATCAGGACGATGCTCAATAAACGCGACGGATATGATCCGTAAGGAGCCTCCGATGAAAACCTCCCGCCTTTTGCTCACGCTGTGTCTGCTCGGACTGAGCGTGACCGCCAACGCCGCCAGCGAGATTAGCGGCAACCAGGGAAACGCGCTGATGGCACGAGAGTTCGCCGTCATCAGCGTTAATCATGATGTCATCAACGTGCAGGATGCTATGGCCGATATCCGTGCGCAGGCCGCCACCGAGGGTGCCGCCTACTATCAGATCATCGCCATCCACGAACCCCTTGCCAATGGGCAAATCCACGTCAGCGCCGTGCTATATCACTGACGTCCCCGCCTCCCCATCCGCCGCGCCATCTGGCGCGGCGTTGCATCATAGCTTTTCACGGAAAAATGCGACGCCTTGCGTCAAGGCCGACGTGGTGATCTTATGGGCAATACCCGGCGCGGTGATGAAGCGAACCTGCCCCATCAAATCACGCGCCGCCAACGCCTGGACTAAGCGCTGGCTCTCATCGGCCGGGACCAGATCGTCGGCCAGCCCATGCCAGATCAGCAACGGCTGATCCGCCAACTGTGCCAAGCGCTCGCTGACATCATACTCGGCAAGTGCCGCGACCCGTTGCTGCACCCACTCATGATCCGCCTCCGTCGGTTGATAGTCACGGGGGAAAAGGTGCTGTGATAACGACAGGTAAAAACCCGACCCCATAAAGCTGGCCGTGGCGCGCAGCCAGGGATAGCGAGCCTTGGCCCCCAAGGCCGTCATGCCCCCCAACGAGGCTCCCGCCACGCCGACACGCCCATCGAGGATCAGACCCGCGCTCTGGAAATGGTCATACAGCAGCGGGAGTTCATCGATATTACTCTGCAAAATATCCCAGAAATGTGCCAAACGGCGACGAGCATCACCGTCATAACGCTGGCCATGTCCATCGGCCTCGGGCAGCAGTACACGGAAACCGGCGGCGGCCAGCGCATAGCCGAAGTAGGAGTACATCTCCTTCGAGGAGGTGAAACCATGATAGAAAAATATCGTCGGTAATGGCATCTCGCGCTGACCCGCAGGCGCAGCATGCAACACAGGGATACCGGCAACCGTCTGCTCGAACATCTCCACCATACATTGGCTCCAAGGCAATAGAGATAAGGCTGGCATCATCGCCCGAAGCCGTCGCCTAGGCAAGTCTCCTGCACCTCACTCAGCGACGCCGATTTCCCCGGGCAATCCCCGACAAGCGGCGCTAAAATAATCGCAGCCTCACCCCTTTTCTCAGCCGACGGATAAACCCCATGAAGATCGATAAACTGACTCTGGCCCTACTATTGCCCCTGCTGTTAAGCGCCTGCAGCGTGATGGAGGGTAAACCCTTCCCGCCGCCGCCGCCGATCGCTGGCCACGCCCAAGAGCTCCGCCGCGACCAGACCGAAGGATTGAGCAAGATGTGGAACATCACTGCCAGCGTATATGGCAGCCCGATGAACGTGCAGGAAGTGATCCAGCAGCGAGCGGATGCCGCCGGAGCACGCTACTACTATATCGTGATGCTGCAGGAAACGTCGGTACCGGGGCAGTGGTACAGCGTGGCAACGCTTTACCGCTAATCGACTGTTTTTAACAAAGTTTACATAACGCCAATAAAAATCTACACCCGCTGTTTCATTATAAACCAGTCGTGTAGATTTTTTGGCCGCGTTCGCACTCTTAGGTGTGGTATGAGGAGGTATCGCGCAGCCAAAGTTCCCCCGCTGGACGGGCTAGAACCGGGAGGTGCCATGAGTCGTTCTCCGCTACTCACATCATTACTGCTCTCTATCGGTCTGATCGGTACCGCTGCACAATCGGCCGAGTATGCGCAGGCTGATCAGGTCACCGACTTCAACCAGATGGATTTACTCTCGTTACAAGGTATTCTCGGCGATCCGCAGGATGTGGAGCGCACCATCGCGCACCAAGCCGATCGGCGCGGTGCCAGTTACTACCGGATCCTGAGTATGCGCGAGGAGGAGGGTCAAATGGGATGGCGGGCAACAGCGGCACTCTACCGCTAAGAGAGCGGCGTCGGACTCTCAGGGCGCCAGCAGACCGGCGCCCCATCGTCGATCAACGCGCCGCGCTACGCTGGCGAACCGCCTCAAACAGGCAGATCCCCGTGGCGACCGAGACGTTAAGCGAAGACACGCTTCCCGCCATCGGGATACTGATCAATTCGTCGCAATGCTCACGCGTCAGACGGCGCATACCATCGCCCTCGGCGCCCATCACTAACGCCATCGCGCCAGCCATCTTGCTCTGATACAGCGAGTGATCCGCTTCGCCGGCCGTGCCGATGATCCAGATATTTTCTTCTTGCAACAGGCGCATAGTCCGAGCCAGATTGGTCACCCGGATCAACGGCACGCTCTCTGCCGCCCCACAAGCGACCTTCTTAGCGGTCGCGTTCAGTTGCGCGGAGCGATCGCGCGGCACGATCACCGCATCGATGCCTGCGGCATCGGCGCTACGCAAGCAGGCGCCCAGGTTATGCGGGTCGGTCACGCCATCGAGGATCAGTAGGAATGGCGGATGATCCAACGAGGCGAGCAGATCGGGCAAATCGGTCTCCTGATATTGCCGGCCCGGTTTGACGCGTGCCACGATGCCTTGGTGTACGGCACCCTCCACCTTCTCATCCAGCCATTGGCGCTGGGCGACCTGTACCCGAATGCCGCCCTCCTCCAACTGTTGTAACAGCGGCAGCAGGCGACGATCCTCGCGTCCCTTCATGACAAATACTTCTAAGAAACGCTGCGGATCGCGCTCCAACAGGGCTTTGACGGCGTGAATGCCGTAAATGATTTCACTCATAATCGTCAGATTTATTACTCATCGTCGGCCCCATAAGGGGCCGGCGTTAGATGGGTCGATGGGCGGCGGCCAAGCCGCCCGTATGACGCACCGGCTTAGCCAGCGCTCTTGTTGCGTGCCCGCTTCGCCTTGGTGGCGGCGGCAATTTTACGCGTCTGCGCCGACGGCTTCTTACTCTTGCCGTTGCCCTTCCCTTTCTTGGCGGGCGTCGCAGCATCGCCACGACGGAAAGCACCATCTGGCTCAAAATTGGCCGGCATCTTACCACCGCGTCGTGCAGCACGCGATGGCTTCTTCTCTTTACCGTTGGCGGTCTGCTTCGCCTTGACGCGCGCCGTCTTGCCCGCGCCGCGTACACCACGTGCCGTCGAAATCAGCGCGAAGTCAATCTTACGCTCATCCAGATGTACCGCATCCACCTTCACCTCGACCTTGTCACCCAGGCGATAAACCTGCCCAGAGGACTCGCCGATCAGGCGCTGCCCCACTTGGTCGAAACGGTAGTAGTCATTATCCAGCGTCGAAACATGTACCAGCCCATCGATAAACAGATCGTCCAGGCGTACAAAGAAGCCGAAGCCGGTCACGCTGGTAATGATGCCACCATAGGTCTGACCGACGTGGTCCTGCATGAAGTCACACTTCAACCAATCGGAGACGTCACGGGTCGCCTCATCGGCGCGCCGTTCGGTCATCGAGCAGTGTTCCCCCAGCTGCAGCATGTCCTCCAGGTGGTAGTGCCAGCCACCGCTCGGTGTCCAGCGCTCCGTACGCCCCTGCTCACGCGCCAGCAGATACTTGATGCCGCGGTGCAACGACAGGTCAGGATAACGGCGGATCGGCGAGGTGAAATGCGCATAGGCCTGTAGCGCCAACCCGAAGTGGCCGCGGTTCTCCGGATCGTAGACCGCCTGCTTCATCGAGCGCAGCAACATGGTCTGCAACATCTCGTGATCGGGACGATCGGCGACCTGATCCATCAACAGCGCATAATCCTTCGGCTCCGGCTGTGTCCCGCCGCCCAGGGTGAGCCCCAGCTCCGCCAAGACGGTGCGCAGCGCCATCACATGGTCTTCGCTGGGCTTGTCATGAATACGGAACAGCGCCGGCTCGTGGTATTTCTCCATAAAGCGCGCCGCCGAAATGTTGGCCAAGATCATACATTCTTCGATCAGCTTATGCGCGTCGTTGCGAACCGTCGGCTCGATGCGCTCGATGCGCCGCTCGGTGTTAAAGATAAACTTGGCTTCTTCCGTCTCGAAAGAGATCCCGCCGCGCTGCTCACGGGCATGATCCAACGCCTTATACAAAGCATGCAACTCTTCTAGCGGCTTGACCAACGCATGATAGTGCTCACGCAACTCCTGGTCGCCAGCCAAGATGTGCGCCACCTTGGTGTAGGTCAGACGCGCATGAGAGCTCATCACCGCCTCGTAAAACTTATAGGAGGAGAGGCGCCCACTGGCGGCTATGGTCATCTCGCATACCATGCACAGGCGATCGACCTGTGGGTTAAGCGAGCATAGCCCATTGGAGAGCACCTCCGGCAGCATCGGTACCACCTGAGAGGGGAAGTAGACGGAGTTACCACGGCTACGCGCCTCGTGGTCCAGCGCGGTGTTGGGGCGTACATAGTAGCTGACATCGGCGATGGCGACCCACAGGCGCCAACCGCCACCACGCTTCTTCTCGCAATACACCGCGTCATCAAAGTCGCGTGCGTCCTCGCCATCGATGGTTACCAGCGGTAGATCACGCAGATCCACGCGCCCGACCTTGGCTTCCTCCGGTACCTGTTCGCTGAGATCGGCCACCTGGCGCTCAACCTGCTCCGGCCAAGTATGAGGAATTTCATGGCTACGCAGTGCGATATCCACCGCCATGCCGGTCCCCATGTTGTCGCCCAGTACCTCGACAATCTTGCCGACGGCCTTGGTCCGACGCGTTGGGCGCTGGGTCAGTTCGACCACCACCACGTAGCCCATCCGGGCACCGGCGATCGCCTCGGCAGGGATCAAAATATCGAAGCTTAGGCGGCCATCATCCGGCACCACAAACCCGGTACCCGCGTCGGTAAAGTAACGCCCAACGATCAGGCCTGCACGTGGCTCCAGCACGCGCACGACACGTACCTCCTTGCGCCCGCGCCGATCGCTGCCGGTCACCTGGGCCAAGATCACGTCGCCATGCATGCACATCTTCATCTGTTCCGGCGACAGGTAGAGATCATCCTTCTGCCCTTCACAACGCAGGAAACCAAAGCCATCGCGGTGGCCGATCACCGTACCTTTGATCAGATCGAGGCGCTCCGGTAAGGCGTAACACTGGCGGCGGGTAAAAATCAGCTGCCCATCGCGCTCCATGGCGCGTAGTCGGCGGCGCAGCGCCTCCAGATCATCGTCACTGGTCAGCGCTAACTCCTGCGCCAGCTCCTCACGACTGACCGGCTTCTCGCGCTTGGCCAGGTGCATCAGAATAAATTCACGACTGGGGATCGGGGAGGCGTATTTTTCGGCTTCGCGTTCCAGATAGGGATCTTGTGACATTGGGGTTCCTCCGTTGTCATCAGCATGCTGCCGCGGGACTAGACCAGCAGCAGTTTATAAAGCGGTGAGTTATGTTCTATCAGGTCGGCCAAGGTGCATTTATCCAACTCTGCCAAGAAGGCTTCCGTCGCACGCTGTAGCACAGGCTTCAACCGGCACGCCGGCGTGATATGGCAAAACGACTGCGAACAGTTAACCAGTGTCAACGGCTCCAGCTCACGCACCACGTCACCGATGCGGATCTCGCTAGCCGGACGCCCGAGGCGGATACCGCCATTCTTACCGCGTACCGCGGCGACAAAGCCGGCCCGGCTAAGCTGGTTGATTATCTTGACCATGTGATTACGCGACACGCCATAGACTTCCGTCACTTGGCTGATGCTGGTCATCTGCCCCTCTGGCAAGGCGGCCATATACACCAGGGCGCGCAAGCCAAAATCGGTAAAACTGGTTAACTGCACGAATACCTCTATTTATCACACCGCATCGACGGTGAGTCGTGGAGAAGGGTCGGCCTGGCGTACACCACCACGCCTCGTCACGGCGAGGAGAACGCCCCCACCGCTCACGGATACGGTAGATCGCGCGAGGCGAGGGAGGGGAGCTAGGCTAGACTCCATAACGACACACGTTCTCAAGGTGCCTGAATCGTTAGGGAGACTACCTATACTGGATAATAAACCAGCCAGATGAAAGCGACTAATTTATTTAGTGATATCGGCGAGGATTGAGCCGATACGCGGAGGCGAAAACAACAAACCGGCCCATAGGCCGGTTTGTTAACGACGGTACGACGCGCTTAAGCGTCGAACGGATGGCGCAGAACGATGGTTTCCGCACGATCCGGACCGGTAGAGATGATATCAACCGGTACCCCAGTAACGTCTTCGATACGCTTGATGTAGTCCAGCGCCGCCTGCGGCAAGCCATCACGGCTCTTCACGCCGAAGGTGCTCTCTTTCCAACCCGGCATGACTTCGTAGATCGGCTCGATGCCTTCCCAGCCTTCGGCGGCCAGTGGCGTCACATCCACTTCGCGACCATCCGGCAGACGATATCCGACGCAGATCTTCACTTCATCCAGACCATCCAGCACGTCCAACTTCGTCAGGCAGAACCCCGACAGCGAGTTCAACTCGACGGCACGACGTACGGCGACCGCATCCAACCAGCCGGTACGGCGACGACGGCCAGTTGTCGCGCCAAATTCGTTACCCTTCTCGCACAGGAAGTCACCCACCTCGTCGAACAGTTCGGTCGGGAACGGACCCGCGCCCACACGGGTAGAGTACGCCTTCACGATCCCCAGCACGTAATCCACGCAACGCGGACCAATACCTGAACCGGTCGCCACGCCACCCGCGGTCGTGTTGGAGGAGGTAACATACGGATAGGTACCATGATCGATGTCCAGCAGGGTGCCCTGGGCGCCTTCGAACATCACATAGTCACCGTTACGATGGGCTTTGTTCAGCAGATCGGCGACATCGACAACCATGCTGGTCAACAGGTCGGCTACCGCCATCACCTCATCCAGCACCGTCTGGTAGTCGACGGCGTCGACATGGTAGTAGTTCACCAGCTGGAAGTTATGGTATTCCATAATCTCTTTCAGCTTGACGGCGAAGCTCTCTTTATCGAACAGATCACCCACGCGCAGACCACGGCGAGCGACCTTGTCTTCATAGGCCGGGCCGATACCACGACCGGTGGTGCCGATGGCCTTGGCGCCACGCGCTTTCTCGCGCGCATTGTCCAGCGCGACATGATACGGCAGGATCAGCGGACAGGCTTCAGACAGCAGCAGGCGCTCACGCACCGGCACACCGCGTGCTTCCAGCTCGGTCATTTCACGCAGCAGCGCGTCCGGCGCCAAAACCACGCCATTGGCGATGATGCTGACGACGTTTTCGCGCAGAATGCCTGAGGGAATCAGATGCAGAACGGTTTTTTCACCGTTAATGACTAGCGTATGGCCCGCGTTGTGCCCGCCCTGATAGCGTACAACATACTTGGCCCGTTCAGTTAGGAGGTCTACGACCTTACCTTTACCTTCGTCACCCCATTGGGTGCCCAGTACGACGACGTTCTTACCCATTTTAGCTATTCACCACGTTGTTAAAAATGGATTCTACCATCTCACTTTTCAGCTTTCAGCTCTTTTTCGCACACGATTGCGCAAATTTTGTCTGACATATCATCCACCGAGGCGACTACGCAACATGTAGTAGATCACCAGCCCGGCAACCACTAGACCACCGCCATAACGGCGCAATAATCCATCAGGCAACTGCGTCATGGTGGCGATCATTCGCCGCCATGCCTGCGGAAAAAGCATTGGCCCCAACCCCTCGACTACCAATACCAGCGCCAACGCCATCCAAATCGTCGAATTCATCTTTCCCCCGTGAACGCCCCCTCGGGCCGAGTGTCTGAATAAGGTGCGCGATTCTATAATTGGAAGCACAGAACGCCAAACTCCACGTGCTTAGCCCGACATGCCTACGCGCGGCGTAATTTTCAGAACACTCCTTAGCCAATATGGCATAACATCCGCTATAATCCGCCAACTTTTTTCAGGAGGCGAAATGAAACCAGGGCGCAACCACTTCTTTGACATTTTGCGCGTCGTATCGGTGCTCTTCGTGATCACCTCGCACTATAGTTATATGTTCGATACCAGCAGCGTGCTGACCTTCCCGCGTGAGTATCTGACCGCAGGCATCGGCCGATTGGGTGTCTCATTTTTCTTTATGATCTCGGGCGCGCTGGCCTACCTGTCGCTACGCAAATATGCGGCCGGCGAGTATTACCTGCGACGCGTCTATTCGGTGTTGATCCCTTACAACATCGCCTATTTTGGTATGGCGCTACTGCTGTTGGCACTGAGCGCCTTCTTCATTTACCCCAATAATCCGCTGGCCGAGGTCGGGCCGAGCGGTAGCCGATCAGTGCTGGATATGTTGCCCTCGGTACTCGGCTTCGACCATTACCTGCACGGGGTGTATGAGATCAAGACGGTCTATTTCACCGGGGAGTGGTTTATCGGGTGCATCATTCTGTTGTATGCCATCTCACCATTGATTTACCGCGCTATGGTACGCTACCCGATGTGGACCATGCTGGCTACCGTCGCCATCACACTGGCCGCCTATGATACCCGCGTCACGAATCCCTATTGGTCGGCGCAGGTGCGTATCAGTGACTTCACCTTCGGGATGCTGTTTATCCATCTGCAGATCCAGTTTACCCGTTACGCTCGCCCATTGGCGCTGCTGGCTGGGTTGTTGATCACCGCCGGCGTCACCTGGGCACATCTCAGCCACCAGACGGTGCGTGAGGTGCTATTCCCCCTGGCGCCGGTGAGTCTGTTGTTCGCCGTGGCTTTCTTCTTCATCGTCCAGGCGCTCTACCAGCTGCTGCACCCCTGGCTCAGCCGGCCGCAGGTCAGTCAGGTTCTGCTCAGCCTCGCCTCGCGCGCCTATATCATCATGCTGTTGCAACATGTGGTGGTGATCTTCCTCAGTGCCAATCTGGACATGTCGGTACTCAATGCCACACAGGCCATCGCCCTATACCTGATCGTACTGGTGGCCATCGAACGCCTGTCGGTCCTGTTTAAGCCCCTGGCGGTGAAGACCGAGCGTCTGCTGATGAGCAAGACGCTGCGCCGCAATGTCGGGCAATTGCCCACCGCCTGACCACTAGGCTTCGCATCATCATCAGGGATACCTACGGGTATCCCTTTTTATGCGCCATTCCCCCTCAACACGCCGGCACGCTTATCACATGGCCGACTCGTTGGGAATAGTCGCGACATCAAACACGCCCAACGCCGCGGGGTGAACCCGGCAATAAACGCATGTCTACGGGCAAGAGGGAGCGATAGCGAATAGTTGTCGGACGAACCAAACCACGTTAGCAAGAGGACCTTCAAGGAGGTCATCACTATACGTGGAGGCCTCATGTGCGCTGAGGCTGATCACGATAGCGTCCCTAGGACGACTGACGCCTTGCAGGGTGGAGAATCCCTCCAAGCCGCACATTACCCAAGCGGGCCACAAATAAAGCCCCGGATGCCTCTTGCCGCCCCTTCTCGCCCCTCGCCGCGGTATACGCCAGAGCATAAAAAAGGGATGCCCATGGGCATCCCTTCGCGGTGTCACAAGTCGGCTTACTTGCTGCCTTTACCATCCGGTGACTTCATGTACTTGAAGAAGTCGCTATCCGGGCGCAGCACCATCACATCCTGGCCAGCCTTAAAGCTATTCTCATAGGCCTTCAGGCTACGGATAAAGGCGAAGAAGTCGGGATCTTTACTGAAGGCATCGGCAAACAGCTTAGCCGCCTCGGCATCCCCTTCACCCCGAATGATACGCCCTTCACGCTCCGCTTCCGCCAGGGTACGCGTTACCTCGTAGTCGGCGGTGGCGCGCAGTTTCTCGGCCTCCTCCTGCCCTTGAGAGCGATGACGGCGGGCTACCGCCTCACGCTCAGCACGCATACGCTGGTAGATAGCGTCGGAGACTTCCGTCGGCAGGTTGATCTGCTTGATACGCACATCCACCACCTGGATCCCCAGGGCCGCCATGCTGTTCGGGTTGACCGCCGGCGCCTTGCCGTTAGTCTCCCGCGCCACACGCGCCGCCGCGCTGGCGATGGCATCATCGGCTTCGGTCGGGGCCGCCGCATCGTCTACCGTACCGGTGTTCAATGCATTGCGCACATCTTCCATCAACTTACCGCGTGAGTCGGTAACGATATCCTTGATATCCAGACGACCAATCTCGGAACGCAGACGGTCGCTAAACTTACGCTTCAGCAACACCTCGGCCTGAGAGATATCGCCACCGCCCGTCGCCAGGTAGTAACGACTGAAGTCACTGATACGCCACTTGATATAGGAGTCGACGATCAGATCCTTCTTCTCCTTGGTCACGAAGCGATCCGCCTGGTTATCCATGGTCTGGATACGCGCGTCCAACATCTTCACCGATTCAATAAACGGTATCTTCAGATGCAGACCCGGTGCATACACCAGCGGCTTGTTTTCGTCATCACGCAACACCTTACCGAAGCGCAGCACGATACCGCGCTGCCCTTCTTGTACCACGAATAGAGAAGCATACAACGCGACCAGCACGACGATGAGAATCACTAACAAAGACTTACGCATTAATAATCTCTCCCCAGACGAGTGGTATCGTTACGCTGAGCGTTGACGCGGCGCTGGTCCATCACGCTGCTATCCGTGCTACTGCTGCTACTGCTGGCCGATTTGTTACTGGCCTGCGGCGGGTTGAGACGGATCAGGCTGGTATCCTTGCTGTCGCTCGTCTGCGCCGCGCCCTTATCGCCACCACGCATGATCTGATCCAACGGCAGCACCATCAGGTTGTTGCTCTTGTCGTCGACCAGCACCTTACGGGTTTGACCCAATACGCGCTCCATGGTCTCCAGATACAAACGCTCACGGGTGATCTCCGGCGATGCCTTATACTCCGGCAACAGACGAGAGAAACGCCCGACCTCACCCTGGGCCTCAAGCACGGTACGGTCCTTATACGCCTTGGCGTCTTCCAGGATACGCTGTGCCTGACCATTGGCGCGCGGCTGCACCTCGTTGGTGTAGGCTTCTGCCTCACGGATGTACTGCTGCTCGTTCTCACGCGCGGCGATGGCGTCATCAAAGGCTGCCTTCACCTCTTCCGGCGGGCGCGCGGCCTGGAAGTTAACGTCCAGGATAGTGATCCCCATATGGTATGGACGGATGATCTCCTCCAACACCTTCTGGGTATCATTACGGATAACGGTACGCCCTTCCGTCAGGATGGTGTCCATGGTGTACTTGCCGATCACCGCACGCAGGGCACTGTCTGTCGCCTGGCGCAGGCTGTCATCGGCATTGGTCACGTTAAACAGGTACTCTTCCGGATTGGTTACCCGGTATTGTACGTTCATCTCGACGCGCACCACGTTCTCGTCGGAGGTGAGCATCACCCCAGAGGCGGCCAGTTCACGCACCGACTCGACGTTCACCGGGATAACATCATCGATAAAGGTCGGCTTCCAGTTCAGGCCCGGTTGCACCAGATGGCTGAACTTACCAAAACGTGTCACGACGCCACGCTCCGCTTCCTTGATGGTGTAGAAACCGCTGGCGGCCCAGATCACCACCACGGCAGCTACGGCGAGGCCGACCACCTTCTTCGCACCGATCGATGAGCGTGGGCCGCCCGCCGAGCCATTGCTTTTACCTCCGCCGAGGCCGCCCAGCTTCTTACTCATCTTACGGAACAGATCATCCAGATCCGGAGGCCCCTGGTCGCGCCCCCCCTTATTATTGTTTCCGCCGGAGTTGCCGCCATTGTTATTGCTGCTCCCCCACGGGTCGCGGTTCTGTCCGTTATTACCGGGCTGATTCCACGCCATGCTTCGCTCCATTCTTCATTGATTGGTGTTCCTCAGGACTCAATCTAGCAGGCAATTGCTAAACGATAAAGCTTATCAATTCCTGTTGTTGCTTGCAGAGACGACGCCAGTCAACGACCGGCATACGGACCTGGAGTCCGATGCTGCCATCCTCTTCAATCCATTCCTTTTCGATTGCCTGAAGCTGGTAAAAACGGCTGCGCAAACGCCCTGCCGCTGGCGGCAGACGCAGCGTATAGCTGGCGATCTCACCGCCCAGACGTTCACTTAACGCCTGGAATATCAAATCCATCCCGCAGCCCTGCTGGGCCGATACCCAGACACGCCACGGACGGTTTTCTTCATCACGATCGATACGCGGCGCAAAGTCCGGCAGCATGTCGATCTTGTTCATCACCAACAACACCGGGATGCCATCCGCCCCGATATCTGCCAGTACGGTATTGACCGCGTTGATATTCTCATCGACCCGCGCGTCCGATGCATCAACGACGTGTAATAAAAGTGAAGCCTGCCGGGTTTCCAGCAACGTGGCCTTGAAGGCCGCGACCAAATCGTGCGGTAAATGGCGGATAAAGCCGACGGTATCGGCCAATACCGTCGCCCCGACATCATCGACCTCGACCCGACGCAGGGTGGGGTCTAGCGTGGCGAACAGCTGATCGGCGGCATAGACGCTGGCCGTCGTCAGGGTATTAAACAGCGTCGACTTGCCGGCGTTGGTATACCCCACCAAGGAAACCGTCGGGATCTCGGCGCGCACTCGTGCTCGGCGCCCCTGCTCGCGCTGTTTCTCTACCTTCTCCAGACGCCCCAGGATCAAATGGATGCGATCGCGCAACAGACGACGGTCCGTCTCCAACTGCGTCTCGCCCGGCCCACGCAGGCCGATCCCCCCCTTCTGGCGTTCCAGGTGGGTCCAGCCACGCACCAGGCGGGTCGCTAAGTGGCGTAACTGAGCCAGCTCGACCTGCAACTTACCTTCATGGGTACGTGCCCGTTGGGCAAAGATATCCAGGATCAGCCCAGTGCGATCGATGACACGGCACTGACATAGCCGCTCCAGGTTACGTTCCTGCGCTGGCGACAACGGATGGTCGAACAGCACCACCGAGGCGTCGGTCTCGGCGACAGCTTGGGCGATCTCTTGCGCCTTGCCCTCGCCAACAAAGTATTTGGGATGTGGTGCCTTACGGCTACCCGTAATGACGCACAACGCCTGCACGCCTGCTGAGGAGACCAGAGATTCAAACTCACTCAGATCTTCGCTATCTTTTTCCTGAGAAAAATAGATATGAACCAATACGGCCTGTTCACCGGCTTCGTAACGGTCAAACAAAGGAGAAACCTCTCAAACGGCATAGTCCGATGAGAACGGAGAGCGCAGATGACGATTCGCCATCACGGCTCCCCGACGGGACTGACCAACAATACGCCTTATTCAGCGTCATCGCTGCCCTGAGTGGACTGGGAAGCGGCCTGACCGGCGTGATGATAGTTACTGCTACCCGTGCTGCCTGCACCCGCATTACCGCTATGGTGAGACACCGGACGGGAAGGGACCACGGTAGAAATCGCGTGCTTATAGACCATCTGGCTGACCGTGTTCTTCAACAGAATGACAAACTGATCAAAAGATTCAATCTGACCTTGCAGTTTAATACCATTCACCAAATAGATCGAAACTGGGACACGTTCACGACGCAGCGCGTTCAAGAACGGGTCTTGTAAAGATTGCCCCTTAGCCATTCTATCTTTTCCTTATTTGCTAGTTGCTTGTTGTATATAACAATCGTTCAGTACTAAGAACCCGATGGTTCTAATCAAAATAAACTGCGTAAAAAATGCGCACGGTGTACTATCCGGTTCACAAAGGCCAAGCAAACGCACAGCCATAGCCCAATTGTACACAATCAGTCAAGCGATGCACTAACAACCTGTGCCACGCAATCCAGTGCCTCAGCGGGCTTGTCGCTGTCCAGCCACTGCACGGACTCCCATCCACGTAACCAGGTCATCTGCCGCTTCGCCAACTGACGGGTAGCGCAAATGCCGCGGTAAACCATCTCATCATAATCAATTTCACCGGCCAAATAGGACCACATCTGGCGGTAACCGACACAACGCACCGACGGCAGATCGGGATGCAGATCGCCCCGGGCAAATAGCTTACGGGCTTCCTGTTCAAATCCGGCCACCAACATTTGCTGAAAGCGCAACGCGATACGCTGGTGCAGCAATTCACGACTCGACGGCGCGATGGCAAATTGGCTGACGCTATAAGGCAACGCTTCCCCGCTAATGCGAGTCAGTTCTGTTAAAGTGTTACCCGAAACGAAAAAAACTTCCAGTGCGCGGCTCAGTCTCTGTGGATCATTCGGATGAATACGTGCCGCCGCCACAGGATCGATACGCGCCAACTCATGATGCAAGGCCTGCCAACCCTGTTCACGCGCCTGTTGCTCGATGCGCGCACGTACGCCTGCATCCGCGGGCGGTAACGGAGATAACCCCTCTAACAGCGCCTTGTAGTACAACATGGTGCCGCCCACCAGTAGCGGAATACGCCCCTGCGCGGTGATCTCGGCCATCTCACGCAACGCATCGGCGCGAAAGTCAGCGGCAGAGTAACTCTGCAGCGGATCACGAATATCGATCAGTCGATGCGGGGCCCGCGCCAACTCCTCTGCGCTAGGCTTAGCGGTGCCAATATCCATGCCGCGATAGATCAACGCCGAGTCGACGCTGATAATCTCCAGCGGAAAGCGCTCACGCAGCGCCATAGCCAACGCTGTCTTGCCCGAGGCGGTCGGCCCCATAAGAAAAATTGCCGGAGGTAATTTCTGCATCTGCTTGTCGTTACTCAACTGGGTTGTTCCGCCTGGCGTAATCGCGCCACGGCGGGGTGTAAATCCAACGGCTGCAAAAGCGCCAGGGGCGGCGACTTTACCAGTTGGGGCGCGAGACGTTCAAGATCGGCCAACAGCTGTACCGCCTGCGCCAGTGTCCATCTCTCCGCCTCCTCACCCTGCCAATGATCGGCCAGCCAAGTCGCCACGCTCGCGAGATCACACGCCGCTGCCGTCGCCAGGTAGCCTAACAGTTGCGGGATCAGGCGCGGCAAGTTTTGTTGCCGTAATGGCAGTGGAACCGCGTGTAATAAGGCATGCTGGCGCTCCAGTGTCAGTTGGATACCCAGCTGCTGTAACAGGCCCGCTTGTGCCTGCAACGCGCATCGCTCCGCCTCCTCCAGCGTCAGTCGTACCGGGATCAACAACGGCTGCGCCTTCAACGCCTCATCCGCGGCCGGTAACAGCTGTACCCGCAACAAGCAGCGGCGGCCATAGTCGAGATTGAGCAACGCCACCCCCGACCGACTCTCGGTCAAGGCGATCCCCTCGGCGCACAGGGTCAACACGCGTCCCAGCGTCTCTGTCGTCATCTCGGAGCGATCGGCGACACACAAACTTGGCGCAACCGGCGACGCATCGGCACTCGCCGGAGTAGGTGACGAGGTCAAGACGGGCGATGACGCCGCGGCGGCCTCCTGCGCACGACTGGCCGGCCCCCGCTCCGCCGCCAGTAGACGCTGATAAAGCTCGCCCTCCCGGCGACGAAAAATCTCGCCGGCGGGCAGGCGCGGAGTGGCTCCGCCACGCGTAACGGCATGGGCCGGTGCGAGGGGTGCCTCCGTCGTGGGTCGAGTAAATCGGTTCTCCCCCGCCGAGGCACGGTTTTCGAGCGCTCGACGCGGCGCAGGCTCTGCCTCCCTAAGCGTGGGCTCGGCAGCGGGAGCGGCCGCCAGCGCAGTCGGGGACGCCTGCTGCAACACCTCGACCACCGCCTGATAGATAAAGTCATGCACCAGACGCGCCTGATGGAAGCGCACCTCATGCTTAGCCGGATGCACATTGACATCGACCTGACGCGGATCGATCTCCAGATACAGCACATAAGCGGGCTGATGCTCATCGTTCAACCGATCCTGATACGCCTGACGAATGGCGTGCGTGATCAGGCGATCACGCATCATGCGTCCATTGACGTAACAGTACTGTAGCTCGCCGATCTGACGCATCCCTTGCGGTGCCGCCACCCAACCGTGAATGGAGAGATCGTCGTGCCGCCAGGTCACCGCCAAGGCATGCTGTATAAACGGTGCACCGCAAATAGCCGCCAAACGACGCTCATGCGCCTCCCCCTCCCGTACCGCTCGATACTGACGCACCGTCTTACCGTTATGTTGGAGGCTCAGGGTAATGTCAAAGCGAGCTAAGGCGATACGCCGCACCACCTCATCAATATGCGCGAATTCGGTCTTCTCGGTACGCAAGAACTTACGCCGCGCCGGGGTGTTATAGAACAGATCCAACACCTCGACTGTGGTACCCACAGGGTGTGCTGCTGGCTTGACCGTCACCGCCATCTCGCGCCCTTCGGCATACGCCTGCCATGCCTCGGCCTGCTCGGCGGGCCGCGACGTCATGGTCAGTCGCGATACCGAGCTGATGCTCGCCAACGCCTCACCGCGAAACCCCAGACTCACGATCGCTTCAAGATCATCCAACGTACTGATCTTACTGGTGGCGTGACGCGCTAGCGCTAAGGCCAGCTCCGCCTTACCGATGCCGCCACCATTGTCGCGGATGCGGATCAGCTTAGCGCCACCGCGCTCGATATCGATGTCGATACGCGTCGCGCCCGCATCCAAGCTGTTTTCCACCAACTCCTTCACCACGGATGCCGGACGCTCGACCACCTCACCGGCGGCAATCTGGTTAGCCAACTGTGGGGGTAAGATCTGAATCGGCATAGCGCTATCCTTTGGGTTAACGCGACGGGATGCGCAGCCGTTGCCCCAACTGCACCTCGTCGCTCTTCATTTTATTCGCCTGGCGAATCGCCTCCATGCTGACGCCATATTGTGCGGCGATACGCGTCAGCGTGTCGCCACGCTTCACCAAATGAGTCACTGACTCACGGCTCGCCGCCGGGCGAGAGACGGCACGCTCCTGCGCCGGAACCTTCAGACGCTGACCGACCCAGACGCCCTCTTTCTTCAGGTTATTAAGCCGCATCATGCCGCTCAGGGTCGAGCCGTAACGATTGGCGATCCCCAGCAGCGTCTCGCCGCGCTGCACCACATGGATCTGTGTCGCAGACGGCGTCGTCGCCGTAGCCCGGGCGGTGCTACCGGCCGCGGTGGCTTTCAGCGGCCGGTTTTCCACTTTTGGGCCATTTTGCAATGGGTGCGCCAGAAAGTAGCTGCGTACCCCCAGATAGATCGCGCGGGCGACCCGTTCCTGATGCTGGCCATTCCCCAGCAGGCGTTCCCCTTCGCTATTACTGATAAAGCCGGTCTCCACCAGCAACGAGGGAATATCCGGGGAGCGCAACACGCCTAGGCTGGCGTGCTCCGGATGACGCTTGTGTAGCCGCCCGACGCTCTGCATCTGACGCAACACCTGGACCGCCACGTCGTAGCCGACCCGTTGCGAGTGGCCGAATTGCAGATCCAAGACCGTCTGGCTGAGGTACTTATCCTGATTACTGTTGGCCAGTACGTCGCCGGCGCCGCCCAGCAATTCGGACTGCTTCTCATGTTGCTCCAACCAGCCGGCCATCTCGCTATTGGCACGCCGATTAGAGAGCACCCATACGGAGGCGCCATTCGCGCTGCGATTCGGCGCGGCATCGGCGTGAATCGAAATCAACAAGTTAGCCTTCTCTCGCCGCGCGACGTCAGAACGCCCCATCACCGAGATGAAATAATCGCCGCTACGCGTCAGTACCGGCTGAAACATCGGATCCTCGTCCATCAGCCCCTGCAATCGGCGGGCGATCGCCAGGGTGACATCTTTTTCTCGGAGTCCGCCCTGACCGATGGCGCCGGGATCCTGACCACCGTGCCCGGCATCGATCGCCACCACGATACGGGAACCCTCATAGCGCCCTCGGTTCTTGGCCGTCTGCACCGGCACCGCCGGTGTCGATGCCGCTCTCGCCTCCGGGGCAGGCGCCGCCGGGCGGGTACGGGCATGGAACGGATTCTTGCCTGACGCGGCGGGCTCTGGCGCCGCGCTGGAGCGCTTAGGCGCAGCACGCTCCTCCGCCCGAAGGGTCAATACCGCCCGATGCCCACTACGGCTGAGCGTGACCCGGGCGGGTTGCGTAATATCGAACACCAGTAACACTTTACCCGCGCGCTGCTCGCCGCCGTCACGAATGCGGCTAAGCATGTTCTCCCCGCTAAACTGCATCGGCAAGCCGCCCGTGATACGCTTACTCTCGGCGATCTCGACTAAGACTCGATCGGGGTTACGCACGACACGTTGAGTCAATTGTGGCGGGGCATTAAAGCTCAGCGTGACCACCGCCTGACGATCGCCATTGCTCACCTGAATATTGGTCAACTGGGCGGCGGAGGCCATCGTAGCCAGGCACCACCCCAGCGTCAGGGGGAAGATAAAACGCAAAAACCGCTGCAACAACCTCATCAATGCCCGTCCCTTTATTGCCGATCCAAGGCGGCCATCACTGACTGGCCATGTACGCTGTGCGCCTCGATCACCGCCTGGCGCGCATCGCCACTATAGGTCAAGTGCAGCGTAATATCCGGCTCCGGCAGGAAGCCCATCCCTTGCTGCGGCCACTCCACCAACAACAGCGCATCTTGGGCAAAATAATCACGGATCCCCATAAACTCCAGCTCCTCGGGATCGGCTAAGCGATACAGGTCGAAGTGATACACCGGACGCGGCGTCAGCAGATAAGGCTCAACCAGGGTATAGGTCGGGCTCTTCACCGTCCCCTGATGCCCCAAGGCCTGTAGGAACCCCCGGCTAAAGGTGGTCTTACCCGCCCCTAAATCACCATACAGGTAAATCACAGTGGCAGAGTGACAGGCGCGCGCCAGCGCGTCGCCCAGTGCGATGGTTGCCGCTTCGTCCGGCAGTTGCAGTACGAGACTTGTCATAGTTGTATTGTTCGTTCTGGTCGTTCAAGTTCAAGGATTTACCCAACGCCTGATCTCAGGCAGCAGATCGCTGGCCAACATGCCGCGCGTCCCCTCACGCTGCGCCAGCACATCGGCGGCAACGCCATGCACGACAGCGCCTGCGCAGGTGGCATCATACAGCGGGAGCTTTTGTGCCAGCAAACCGCCAATGATACCAGAGAGTATGTCACCCATCCCGCCGCTTGCCATCCCGGGATTACCAATATCAGCAATCGCACGCCGTGTCCCATCGGCAATCAGTGTGCCCGCCCCCTTCAACAACGCGACCCCACCGTAGCGCCGCTGTAATGCGCATACCGCGGCGGGCCGATCCCGCTCGATCTGGGCGATGCTGCATCCCAATAGGCGGGCCGCCTCACCGGGATGCGGCGTGATCACCCGACGCGCATCCGCAGAGGGCGCTTCAGCCAGCAGGTTAAGGGCATCGGCATCCCAGAGCATCGGCCGCTGACAGTCAACGATCGCCGCCAGAGCGCGCCGTCCCCAGTCTCGCCGCCCCAATCCCGGGCCGATCGCGAGCACATCGGCCCAGGCGAGCGCCTCGTGTAATGCCGCCGGACTCCACGCCTCGACCATCAGCTCAGGACACGCCGCCAATAACGGCGCGACATGCTCCGCCCGCGTCAGTACCCGCACCAGTCCCGCGCCGCTACGTAACGCGGCCTGACCGGCGAGACGAATCGCCCCCCCCATGCCATGATCGCCGCCGATCAGCAGCAATCGCCCCTGCTCCCCCTTATGAGCCAACGGCGAGCGTGGCGGCAACCACCCCGCCAGATCCTGACCATCCAGACGACGCCATGGCCAGCGCTGTGCCGCCAGCCAGCCGGAGAGCCCGAGGGGGTCGCAATGCAGTTGCCCCACCACGGCGCGCGCCTGCCCGGTCAATAACCCCGGCTTCAGGCAGATAAAACTTTGGGTATGCTCGGCCTGCACCACGGCCCCGAGAGCAATGCCCGTGTCGGCATTCAATCCCGAGGGGAGATCGAGCGCGACCACCGGGGCGGGATGGGCGTTGATCGCGGCGATCAACCCATCATAGGGCGCACGCGGCGCGGCGTGTAGACCAATGCCCAACAAGGCGTCGACGATCACCTCTGCTTCCGGCAACGGCAGCATGGCTGGCTGTACACATCCGCCCGCCTGCAACCATTGCGTGCGCGCCTGCTGCGCCTCTATCGGGAGCGCCCCATCTCCGGCGACAGCCAACAGCGTCACGTGAATGCCACTGGCGCGCGCCAGGCGCGCCACCACATACCCGTCGCCACCGTTATTGCCATGTCCACACAGGATCAGCCAGTGACGTGCACAGGGATAGTATTGGCGTATCCGATTAAAAGCCGCCTGACCGGCGCGCTGCATCAGGTCCGCCAGCGTGATGCCGTGCGCCTGCGCGGCGTGCTGCTCTGCGTCACGTACCCAATCCGCTGGCGCGACATAGTGTGCTAAACTGCTGGCGTTTCCGTAGCAAGAATGGCCCATCATGACTCATCCCCTCGATCTGCATCAGTTAGCCCAACATATCAAGCAATGGGGTCTATCGCTAGGATTCCAGCAGGTCGGGATCGCCGATACGGATTTGCGGCTTGAAGAGGCACGGTTACAGGCGTGGCTGGATCAAGGTTATCATGGGGAGATGGCATGGATGGCGCGCCACGGCATGATGCGCGCTCGCCCCGCCGAGCTGTTGCCCGGAACCCTACGGGTGATCAGTGTGCGCATGAACTATCTGCCCCCCCATGCGGCCTTCGCCTCGACGCTGAACGATCCGATGCGCGGCTACATCAGCCGCTATGCCTTGGGACGCGACTACCATAAGGTGCTACGTGGCCGTCTTAAGCGATTGGGAGAGATGATTCAGGCGCACTGCGGCGGCACGCTCGGCTTCCGCCCCTTCGTCGACTCGGCTCCCCTACTGGAGCGCCCTTTAGCGGCCAAGGCCGGTCTCGGCTGGAGCGGAAAGCATTCGCTGCTGATCAATCCGCAGGCTGGCTCCTGGTTTTTCCTCGGCGAGCTCTTGGTCGATCTGCCGCTACCTATCGACACGGCGCAAGAGGCCCAATGCGGCCGCTGCGTCGCCTGCATGACCACCTGCCCGACCGGGGCCATCGTCGCGCCATACACCGTGGATGCACGGCGTTGTATCTCGTATCTGACTATCGAAGCGGAAGGCGCCATTCCTGAGGATCTACGCCCGTTACTCGGCAATCGAATCTATGGTTGCGACGATTGTCAGATGATCTGCCCCTGGAACCGTCAGGCGCCATTGAGCGAAGAGGCCGACTTCCGGCCGCGCACGGCGCTACACGCGCCCGCGTTAACCACCCTATTCACCTGGGACGAGGCCACCTTCCTACGCATGACGGAAGGCTCGCCCATCCGCCGCATCGGCTATCAGCGCTGGTTACGCAACCTGAGCGTCGCCTTGGGCAATGCACCTTACACGGCCGAGATCGTCGAGCTATTAACACGCCGCCTGGGGATCAGTGCACTCATTGATGAGCACATTCACTGGGCGTTGGCGCAACAGTTAGCCAAACGCGACGCACACAACGTTGAGGTCATCAGCAGCAACCAACAACGTCGACTGATCCGTGCCGTCGAGAAGGGGCTGCCGCGCGACGCCTAGTCACGCGAGCATGCTAACAAGCTACACAGACCCGCTGTGTATAAAAATAAAATTTTGTTGTTATTCAACCCTCAGGCCAAATGCAAGTGAACCATATCTCGATTTTTTGCTTATTTTTATACTTATAAATCAAATGGTTATAATCTTGATGCTTTTTTGCTCGCAAGCGAAGGGGCGAAGAGGTGGCTGGAATCCTGTGGATAACTCTGTTAATGGAAGTATGAGCAATCACTGCAGACTGCGCAGAGTATCGTGATGATGTGCTTGAGATAGGGTAAAACGAAGAAGAAAATTGGAGCGGGAAACGAGACTCGAACTCGCGACCCCAACCTTGGCAAGGTTGTGCTCTACCAACTGAGCTATTCCCGCAGAGTGATGCTTCTGGCATCGACACCATAACAGTAATGGTGTTTTGAAGTTTGGAGCGGGAAACGAGACTCGAACTCGCGACCCCAACCTTGGCAAGGTTGTGCTCTACCAACTGAGCTATTCCCG
>NZ_JBIUCY010000017.1:0-73713 GCF_044540725.1 Edwardsiella sp. A.80236 | reverse complement strand
TGCTGTTGATGCTGTCGTTAAGCCGAACTTGTCCGGCCAGGTAGGTACTAGCGGCCTGGACGGCCTTGTCATAGGTGCGTCTCACCGCATTGGCCGTCGCCGCCTGGGTGGTACTGGTGCTGTTGACGCTGTCGTTCAACTGCACGATGCCTTTGCGCGTGGTCGTCGCCTGGTCGATGCCAATATTCTGCAGAAAACGCGCCTTATCCGGAATATCAGCCCCGTTCTGCGCCTTATCCAGCTTCTGGCCAATCATCTTCATCACCGTGGATGAAAAATTGGGATCGTTACCGAGTGCTGCGGCCAACTCCTGTAAGGTATCCAGCGCCGTCGGAGAGGCGTTAATCAACTGCGCTATCTGCGCCAACACAAAGGCCGCGGTCGCGATCTCTTGCCCGGCAGCCGACGCATCCGGCGTCGGCGCCGTAGGATGCCCGGTAAAAGCCGGGCTATCTACCGGTGCCTTGTTTACCGCTTGCGCTACCGCCTGTTCAACATACGTGACATTCTCAGCCACGCGACTCACCGCGGTATTGACCTCCTCCACCTGACGGGCAATATCCTGCGCCACCTGCAGGCCGGTATCCGTATCTTCCTTAGCCTGCTGGGCAGATAACACCGTCTGGCGGGTATTCTCCTGCACCTCCGCGGCATACTGGGCGGTGTCTTGTTTGGCAGATTGAGCAAGCAAGGCTGAGCCCTGCGCATTTTCAGCCGCTTCGCGTGCTCCCTCTAGCGATATTTCAGCCCGATGAGCATATTGCTCGGCATTTCCAGCGGCCGCGGTCGCCTGTTGTTGATGCTGTTGCGTTTGCGTCAGCTCAGCGCTGAAGATCTGCGTTAACTGAGCCGCTGCCTGCTCGCTGGCTTGTGCGGCGGCGCGCTCTGCCGCCCTATTCGCCGCCTCAGTCGCGGCCTGTGATGCGGCGGCCTCTGCCTGCCGCGCACTCTCGGCCGCCGCTTGTTGGCTGGCGTGCGCCGCATTGGCTTGCGCCGTGGCCTGCTGTGCCTGTTGATCGCCCCGTTCGGCGGCCTCTTCCACCTGACGGTGTAGATCTACCACCTGCTCCCGCTCATCCCTGACCGCCTCGGTTAACTGCGTTACGGTCTGGCTGGCCGCCTGCTCCGCCGTCTGTGCGGCGGCCTGTGCGCTGTGCCGTGCGTCCTCGGCAGAGGAGGCCGCCACCCGTTGGCTCTTTTTAGCGTCCTGCGCACTGCGCTGTGTCTGCTGGAGGAGCTGCTCTGCCGCCGTTTTCGCGGCCGAGGCGGCCTGCTGACTGCGCTCTGCCGACTGAGCGCTGTGCGCGGCAGCGTTTTCGGCGGCGACCGCGCCACGTTGACTTCGTTGTGCCGTTTGCGCGCCGCGCGTAGCCGTTCCTTGCGCACGCTCAGCCTGTTGTTGGCTGGTCTGAGCCGTACGCGCCAAGGTGGCCACCTGCTGTGCCTGTTGCTTGATCAGCTCGGCGGTGCTCTCCACTTGGCCATGAATCTGCGCCGTTTTACGCTGCTGGTCGAGGATGCTGCGTTGCTGTGCGCTGACCTGCGAGACCATCTCCTCAAAGCGGCGAATCACTTGCGGGCGAAGATCTTCCTCCGTCAGCATCACCAAAAAATCATTTAACGAACCATCCTTGGCGTCCTCGCTCACATTGATGGTCCCGACTTTTTGCGGTGGATAGTTTTCGACTGAGAGGGTGATGTCATAGCGCCCCGGGAGTACCGCCATCGAGTAAGCTCCCTGAGCGGAGGTGATCACTGTGGCATACGTATGCGCCAGCACCTCCTTGGTAGTGTGTGTTGCTAGTAGCGTCAGTTCAGCATGGACGATCGGTTGTCCCGTTCCATCCTTTAGATTGCCGGAAATCGTCACCGTCATGGTATCCCTCGTGTACATTGTCGCAATTTAGGCCTTGTACAACAGGCAATTGAGCGTCATTGAGATAGTCTGGTCATCGGTATAACGCCGCATAGAATTGCCTTTCCTCTCTTCAACCCACAACTCCAGCGTAATATTCGTTGCGGCCGGGATGGATTCGATAGCCGTCCCTACATCGACCCCTGAGCCAAGTTGGTCAGCAACCACCACCTCTCGGCCATTGATGTTGATGCCTATTCGCGTCCCAGAATAGCTGGTACTGGTTTTATCTCGCCCATCCCTCCCTGAACTAACGGTATTGGTCGAGGTCGTACCATGGGCCGCGACCGGCATGGCAAACAGTAGGCGATCAAAGGGGGCGGCACTGATCTGCAACGGCGTGCCAAGCCTCAGCGTGATGACCTTGACGATATCGCCCTTGATGGTTTCGGCGCGGATCTCCTTCACATCGCAGCTCTCATCGATGGTGACATGGCTAAGACGGCCACTGGTGGCATTGATGTGACCACTGATATCCGCCTGACGCGCAAATAGCTCCCCCTCCGGGGTGAGGACGAAGGTGGGGGGATCTCCCGATGAGATAATGGAGGCGGCGATCAGCCGCTTAAGCAGCAGCTCATTCAGCCACATCTGGCCTCCTTGCACGACGAATAGCGGCGTCGTAGCGCCGTTATCCGGGTCGAGCATTGCCAAACGATCTGCCAACAACAGGATTTGACTCTGTACCTCTCCCTGAGCGTCACTCTCGATGCCGACACCCAAGCCGGCGATATAGTGACGGCCATCCTGTAACTGCTGTACCCGTACGCCCCACAGGGTGTTGAGTCTGCCCTGCAAGTCCTGCCAGCTTTGGTTAATTTCCTGGATTTGACCGCTGTTTTCAGCCCCTAGCTCGATCTGCTCCCTGAGCGCCTGGGCCAGATGTGTGCGGCCGATCTGTCCTGCAAAGAAGTCCAGATAACCGGCGGCATCGTTACTGGCCTGGCCGACGGCCTCGACGAAGGCTGATTTGCCCACGGCGTTAACACTACGAACGTACAGGTAGTAATCCTGTCCTGGGTGGATCATCGCGCCGGAGACCACCCAAAAGCGCCCACTCCCCAGATAACTCGCCTGGGTGACGATCTGATCGAGATCGTGCAGACGCCGGGGGCTGAACCAGAATTCGAATTGTGTCTCAGGATTAAACAGGGTCTGGCGTGGCGTTACGGTGAACTGAAAATAACCCGGTGTAATCACCACCTCGATCGGTGCTTCTGGCGCCGCAATGACAAAGCGGATCTCAGTCGGGTCGCCACGTAGGCCACTGACACTGACCGAACGAACACTGAGCTGGTAGTGACCCAACGTCAGCCCGTAGAGGCGGTATTCGCAGGCACTTGTAGTGTAGTTGCCGACTAAGCGCAGCACCTCACCATCCTGGATCTTCAATTGCAGGAGAAAACGGATGCCGTTAACCATTCGTGGGGTATCCCAACGTACCCAAGCCTGATATTGACCACCCGCTTCGCTAATCTCCACCGTCAGATGTTGCACCGCCGGCGGCACGACGCCGTAGATAGTGGGCGGCTTGGGATCGAAGTGAGCCCCGTTATCGACTATCGACTCCTTCTCCGGCACATGTTGCAATGCCGTCACGCCATAGCTGCCATCGCCGTTCTCCACGATCTCCAAGCAGCGGAACAGACGTGGACGTAACGACGCCTGGCGGAGACTCCAACAATCGAACGCAGCGCATCCGGGAGGCAGAGCGGAAACATGTAGCTGGTCCGGAGCCGGTTGTCCATGAATGGTCACACTGACTTGACGCCCCTGTCGATCCGCCACCAGCAACTGCGTGAACGTCTCCACGTTAACCGGACGGTCGAGGCGAACCCATCCCTCGCCGACCTCCAACAAGCGCCCCCCAAGCGCAATGCCGGCATAATCGTTGTCGCAAATTTCGATGATATCGCCGGGGAGATGGCGGATCCCCTCCATCCCCAGACTAAAGGTCACCATCTGGGTCTCCAGTTTTTCACTGGTCAGCGCCCAAAGCCCCATGCGGTAAGCCTGGCCTCGACAAGTGCAGCCGAACGCGTCCAATTTGAGGACGTTCAGTCCATAGCGGGCAATCATCCCCTCATCCGCCACATATTCGGTCGAAACACGCCAACCGTTGTCGGGATCGACGAAGCGGATCTCGGCAGCGCTATGGCGGGCTTTCAATGCGCTGAAGGTGTAATTGAAGCGCCCCTCAACCACATTGGCGTTGCTATAAGACCAGACCGCGTCGGACGGACGATCCTGCACGAAGGTAAGCGTCTGGCCGTTCCAGACCGGCATACACCGCATGATGGAGCAGAGGTCGTTGATCACATCGTAAGCCTTGCGCTGTTCGCTCAGGCTGGCGTTGCACGTCATACGCGGTTCGCTACCGCCGTAGCCATCGGGTACAAGTTGATCGCAGTAGCGGGCGATGGCATACAGCGCCCATTTATCCACGCTGAGAGTGCCGACACGCCGTCCCAGGCCATAGCGGGGATGGGTCAGAAGATCATACAGAACCCAGGCGGGGTTGTTGCTCCAGGCCGCCTTGAAGTCGCCCTGCCAGAGCCCCTCATAATGGCGGGTGTGTGGATCGTAGTTGGCCGGAACCTGAATGATGCGCCCGCGCACCAAGTAGGTACGGCGCACCTGCTGGCTCCCGAACTGCTCGCTGTTGACCAATAGACCCACGACGGCCGTGTTGGGGTAGCGTTGGCGAATATCGATGATCTCGGTATAACTCGACCATAGGGTACGGTTTTGCAGCTGATCGCTGGCGCTATCCGGGGTGACGCGCACCACCCGAACACCAAAGGGGCGCGGCGGTAGATCGTCTAGCACCACGGAGGTCAGAAACTGGTTGGTCGTCTTGCCGCGAAGGGTCAGCTCACTGGTGTCCTGCCAATGGCCGTCGCGTTGCAGCTGGATCCGTAGGGTGACGCTGCTAATGTCGCGATCGCCTTCGTCGCTGACCGACTGTAACGCGACCACACCGAGCGTCAGGCGTAAGCGGTCTATGTTGGCTGACGTGATGGTGCGCGTGATCGGAGTGGTGGCCTTTACCTCAGCGCCAATGATCGTCTCCGCACCCGACGCCTCGAATCCCTCTAATGCGGCCTGCTCTTGAGTGCCAGCGTTGTAGATCACCGTCAGGCCATTGATGTTGCTGTTACCCTCATCATCGATGGCAGGCGTATCGTTGAGGTAGACGCTGGCTAATCCCGCGACGGGGCCCTCTATCGGCCCCTCACTAATCGCATCGATGATGCTGAGCCTCTGCGTCGATTTCAGGCTATCCGGTGCCTCATAGGGGGTATGTTGTTTAGCCCTGCCCTTACCCATATGTCATTCCTCTGTCGTTAGCGCATGCCGACGACGATGACGTCGCCTTGCTCATCCCACACGCTCACCTCCTGTGAGATGACTCGTGACCCCACCATGATCTCGCCATAGACCACCGGCACCGGGTTCCCTTGGGCGACCAGGTTATCCAGGCTGGAGAAGTAGGTGTTGGGTTTGCCGTTATCCGCACGCTGCAGGCTTGGTGTCTTGGGCATCGGCGTCAGCATCATGGCAACGCCGCTCAGCGCTAGTCCGCCGCCGCTGGCGACAAGGCCGCCGATCACTGCGCTAGACCACCCCAGCGGGTTCCAGGCGGCAAAGGCGACAAACGCCGCGCCCAGGATAGTTTGAATAAAGCCGCTTTTGGCGCCGGCTGGGCGTGGGACGATGTGGATCACTGCCTGATCGGGCAGCGGCTCGTGTAGGCGCTGCGCCAAGGTCTCCGTCGTCATGTCTTCGCCAGCGAGACGGACTTGATACCATCCCTGTAACAGTTGGCGGCGTAGCGCCGGTAATTGGCTAGCCAAGGCATAAACCGCCTCCGCTGCCGTGGCGGCTAACAGAGCGTGGCGGCGGCCAAATCGTTGCAGATCGCCGTAAAGGCAGATGCGTGCCAGGCGTGGTGGCGCCAGAGGGAGTGAGTCTGTCGTTGCCATCGTTCGCTATATCCTTCCCGTTTGCTGAGTTGGTTGGGGAGATGGTGCAGTAACTGCCCGTCGTCACAGTAAATGGCGGCATGGTTCGCTACCGAACAGCCAAAGCAGCACAGCAACACATCGCCCGCCTGAGCTGCCGCCAGAGGGATACGGGAAAACCCGTTACGGGGCAGCTCTTGCAGGTAAAGATCGGCGCCCTGTTGGTACCAGTCAGCGTCGTAGTGCATGGCCGGCAACGCGATCCCTGCAAGGTGATAGGCGTCGCGCAGCAAGGCATAACAGTCGGCATGGCCATGCACGAAGGGGCGTCCCAGTAGTAATGGAACAGGCCGATAACGGGCGATACGCCCCTCGCAGACCAGCCACCAAGGTAAGGCACTGGCGATCTGAAGCCGCCGATCGGCGGCGCTGAGATAAGGATCGCCATGTGGGTGGCTATGAACCAGGGCGACCAGCTCACCGCGTGCACTGGCTTGGAGGTAATCCTGTGGGGTCATGCGAAAATAGCGCCTCGGCTCCAGTGAGCGGTTTTTGCATGGTAGGTAGCGTTCGCCCATTGGCGTTCGTATCACAAAGCCGCAGGACTCCGCCGGCGCCATGCGTGCCGCATGCGCCAGAATGTCGTCATCAAGCATGGCGATACCTATTGGGTCAGTTTATTGATGGAGAGAAAGCCGCCATAACTGTCGATGTTGTGCCGTAACTCACAGGCACGGCGTGTCTTACTGCATTGGTCGGCGGCGGGATCTTGAGTAGGTCGGTCGAGGGCATCCGCCACGGGGGGCCCCTGGTAGCCGCACTCTTCGCTGCGGTAGATCCACGCGCAAACGTCGGCCAGCATGATGCGCCCAGGGCAAAGGGCGCCGTCACTTTCCGTCGGTGCGGATAACACCACTCGCACGCTATCTCGCGTGACATTTACCACCTGCTCGATCCGGTAGTGTTGTACCTGTTCCTGCTCCGGATCAGCCTCGGGATTGCCCTGATAGAAGTTCACCGCATCCAAAAAGCGGGCATAGAGGGTACGGCGTATCACGCGGCCACCCACCAGCCCGTCGTAATCCTCGACCATAGCAGTAAGCAGACCAAAGAGATTGGAGAGGTGCAGTTCGGGACGGTTAGCCGGCCCGCGACCATTGAAGGTAAAGCCGCTACCGGTGACGGGATAGGCGATATACGTCCGTCCCTGCCAGACGATGTCTTGCCCCTTTTCATTGTGCTGGTTGGTGAAAAAATGACGCTCGCCGCCGATGGCGGTCAGATCGACCTCCCACACATCCAGGCGAGCGGATTGGCTCAGGCGACTCGCCTCCTGTTGCATCGATGACGGTATCATGCGACCACCTGTTCAAAGTCAGCGGTAAAGGTTAGCTTGCGCGCGTGACGAACCGACCGCCATTGGCGGCAGAGCACGTTGATCGGACGGTAACCGTACGGCGGTGTCCAACGAAACGCGTTGACGCCACCATGACGGGCGAAGAACGCCTCCAACTGCGCCCCCTCTGCGAGGGATGCCACTAAGGTCACGCTGTAGATCTTAAGATCGGCGTTCAAACCGTCAGGACGACGCTGCTCGTAACCATCGCCGAAACGGACTCGGCTGACCCGCGGCTGCGACACGATCACCAGATCGGGGCGGATTGGCCAGCGAAAGGTTTCCATCAGGGTTCTCCCAGTAAGCCGCCGTCACGCCGTTGCGTCGCCAAGTAGTCCGCCACGCTGCGCCGGCTCACCTCGTAGATGGCGGCCAAGGCCTGTGGGCCAATCTCTCCCCGCTGACCATCGTTGTTGATCGTGATGTTGTAGACCGGGGAGAAGTTGCTCTCCCGAACTACACCGCTGGCGACGACACCCAGCTTACCGTCCGCGGCTCGGCGCAGCGGTAAGATCGCCTCCGCCCCCGCTTCCCCCATGATCCCCGCGCCCTGCGCAAAAGCGAAGACGGTGGGATGACTGACTACCGTGCCACTGTAGCGATGAAGACTGGGCGTACGGTAGACGCCGCCGAGGGCATTGAAACGAAGATGGTTGTACATGCCGTTGTCAAAAGCATTACCGCCATATCCCTCATTGCTGCCACCTAACAGGCTGCGACCAAAATTCAACAACAAGCCCAAGGCTTTGGAGGTGGCGATGCGGAGCTCCATCTTGGCTAAATCGGTCAGCACCGAGGCGGCGAAGCTGCGAAACTCCAGCTTGCCCGTCAGGGCGAAGTGCGCCAGCGCGTCGCCCATGCCATCGAAGGCCCGGGTAAAGACCCCCTCGGTCAGCGTCGCCACCTGTTCCCCCTGCTCCGCCACATTATTCAGCGCCCGGATCGCGCCCAACTGCCAGTTGCTCTCCTGTGCATCGACCTGAGCGTGGTAGCGCTCTAACAACGCCAGACGTTGCGCCAAGTTATCCCGTAACGCCGCGGTAACCTGGCGATAGGCGTCGCTCTCCTGGGTCCCCTTGGCGCGGCTATCCCGCTCCAGTTGATCCAGGCGTGTTTGATAGTATTGGCGTAGGGCCAAGGCCTGCTGTAAACGCTGACGCGCCTGATTACCCAGTTGTGTGCCGGCCAGCAGGCTCTCTTGTTGGTAACGCGCTCTCTCCATCTCTTGGCTGGCTTGTTGGGCTAGCTGCTCTCCCTTCTGTTGCAGGGCATTTAACGCCTGTTGGCGCGCCAAGGCCGTCTCCCGCGCCATGTTTTGCGCCAAGAGAAGCTCCAGCTGTTGTCGATTGGCCAGCAGGCTCTTGTCGTTATCGCTCAGTTGACGCCCCTGCATATCGCTGAGGCGTTGCTGCAGTTGCAGCCGCTGCCGTTCGGCATCGAGCAACTGACTGCCATTAGCCTGACGTGCCGTCGCCAGCTCGGCATCGAGTTGGGCTTGGCGCTGACGGTACTGAGCTAACAGACGTTGCCCCTCGTCCTCCCGGGGCGCATGGCGACGATCCTGGCGGCTTTGGTAGCGACGACGCTCCTCCGCCAATGCCGCCTGCTTAACTGCTTCGCTGGCGGCGCTGTTACGGATCGCCTCGAGGCGGTGCTGATGTTGTTGCTCCTCACTTTCGTAGAGCGCCTGCCAATGGCGGTTGGCGGCTAACTGGCGCTTCTGCCGCTCCTGCTCCTGCCGCTCAGCCTTATCCCGGGCGGCAGCGACATCGCGCTGGTACTTCTCTTCCCGTAGGCGAGCCAACTGGGCATGATCTTGCTGATTGGCCGGAACGAACACCGCGCCGAATTGGCGCCCTCCGGCCTGGATCTGCTGCGCTAACGCCGCAATCCGCGCCTCTAATGTCTGCTCACGCCCCAGGTTTAGCATCGACTCCCAGGCGGCGGCAGCCGTGTCCGAAACGGCATGCCAAGCCGCCTCCAGGTAGCCTAAGTCGTCCCGGATTGCATGCGCTCGCTCATTTAGCGCGGAGGCATAGGCATCGATGGCGAGACGCGCGGCGTCACTGCGACGCCCTTGATCTTCCAGCGTGGCGATCTGCTGTAGGGTGGCAGCGCTCAGGAAGTGTAAGGCCTCATCCAGCGCTTGCACCGCGCTCAGCGGCTCCTGCTGCAGCCGCGTAAACTGGCTGATGGTCTCCTCGACCGATTGCCCGACGGCCTGCGCCATCTGGGCGGCGGCGCGAGCGACACGCGCAACCTGTGCATCGGAAAAGGCACCACTGCTCACCACCTGCGCCAGGGAATCGGCCATGCCGTGACGCGTGACACCGTCACCTGCCAGGCTCTGAGCTAGACGTTGTAGCTGCGACGTCGTCAGACCGGCATAGTGGCCAGTCAAGATTAGCCCTCGCTGAAACTGGCGCTGCTCCTGATCAGCCTGATACAGGGCATAGGCCCACGCACCACCTGCCCCCGCCAGACCGACCAGCAACAGACTCAGCGGGGAGATCACCTGACTCAAGGCAATAAAGGTATTACGGATCCCACCGAACGAATCCCGAACCTGGCCACCCTGCTGGATCAGGATCAGTAACGGGTTCTGGCCGCTGGCAAGCTGGGTCACCACGTCGGTCATCTGCATCGGTAGCAGGCGGAGCGCCATTTGATATTGGCCGTGGCTGATATTGAGGCGCTGCACCATTTTTTGCTGACGTTGTAGCGCCTCGGTACACCCCGTCGAGGCGGTTTTCAATAGACGCTCACGACTGATCACCCCTTGCAGGTTACGGTCGAGCACCTGCATATAACGGGCATATTCGGCTTGGGTCAGGTTCCCAGCCGCAAATTGTGCTTGAAGCTGGCGTTGCTGACGTTCTAGCTGTGTCAGTGCCCGGGTCGTGGGATCGATGGCTGACTTCAGACGGTTGAGGGCTATCTGCTCGGCCCGAGATAATGAGTCGAATGCCGACTGGGTCTGCTGCGCCGCCTCCCGACTGGCCTGCCCGATGAGTCCCAATTCGGCACGGGCTCGGGCTAACCCCTCCTGGAACTGCGCGGTGTCCGCATCCAGTCGGACTTCAAGTTGGCTGATCTGGGACATACCGTTCCCTCCCCATAAGGCCACTCGCCAACTGCATCAGCTGGGCGTCGTCTTTCTCCGGCGGTACGGTGGCGTGCATCAATAGCGTAAAGTCGGTGAGTGCGGGCCGGGCCTTGGCATCCACCAGCCGAACCAGCGTGCATTGCAGGGCGGCGAACTCCAGATCGAGCTGGGTATCGGCGAAGAGATGTTCGCGGTAGAACGACGCCCAGTCGCGCAGCTCACTGCAACTCATGCCGGCCAACATGGCGCACCAGTCAGGCCGGTGAAACTCACGCGCCAGACGCAGGATGAACGCCATCTCCGCCGCTAGGGCTTTGCGGCATCGGATCGCTCAGACGCTTCTTCTGGCGACCCCTCGTCCAACAGTTGACTCAACGCCAATACCCGTTGAGCCGCCTCCGCCAACAATTGGGCGGGCCAAGTCGCCATCAGTTGCTGCTGGCTTTCGGCCCGCTCCTCTGCCGTCTGCGTGGGGGCGTTACTCGCCAACGACATCGCCACTAACAACGCGTTGATCTGACAGTTGAGGTTGTTCATCTCCGCCAGATAGGCCATACCGCTAAGGCCCGCATCCGCATCAGGCGGCGGGTGTGCCGCCGCATAACGCAGGTATTCCACATGCTGTAAAGCCGTTAGCTCTCGCAGTACGACCTGCTCGTCGCCATAGCAAAATGTGTCATGCTTCAGTTGCATCATCCCTCCATTCATGTTGCGTTTTCAGGAAGTGAACCGACCTCGGCCAACGTCGGTTTGCCGCTGTGGGTGAAACGAATGGTACGGGTGATAGTTTCGTTCTGGCTTACGCTCTTGCCGAGCGCAGAGACGAAGCCATAGAAGATGTCGATCACTCCGTTCGGGTATTTCAGACGGTAAGCCATCACGCGGCCATCGTCGAAGGCCGCCAGCACTGCCTGCTGGCCGGGATCGCCCGGTAACCAGGCTAGGGTGAAGGTAGAGTCGCTGACGGATTTAATCCCCTGGGCATTACGCTTCCAGTCGGCATCATCGTCATCGATATAGTTATCTTCGTCCGTTTCGGCTTGCAGTTCACCCGGTTGGATATCTTTGACCTTGCCCAATCGCTGCCAGTCGTCGTCGTTGATGACATTGAGGCGTGCCATATCTTGGCCGGTGTAGATCCATAAGGTGGTACCACTGCCCTTCTGCGGGGTCGTTGTCGCTGTCATAGCTGCTCCTGTGTGTAACGGATTTGATATTGCAGATCGATCGCGCCCCAGATACCCAACTCCTCATCGCGCTGGTAGTCGCATGCCAATGGCGCCAGATCTCCGTCGAATGGAGTCAGTAGCGCCGGATCGGCCAGCAGTGGCGCCGCGTAACACTCCGCCCAGCGGTCTAAAGCAGCGTCCGGCTCACGCGCCCGCAGGAAAATCTGCACGTGTAACACGCCTGACCAGCTAACGCTGTCAAAGTAGACCGCCTCCGGTTGTAGATCACTGAGGTAGACGGCCACGGCAGGGAGTTCGGCCTCGCCATCGATAAAGCTGGGGCTGCCATCGAAAAAGTGGACCTGAGACTCGCCTTGCAGCGCCGTTTTCAGTCGATTGAGCACCCGTTGGCGAATGCGATGACGGATGGCGCCCTGCGGGGTCAACGCTGACGGCGGAGCAGTAACTGAAGTTGGCGCGCCATCGCCTGCTGTAACGCTTGAGGTAGGTTGTCTTGCCATAGTCTTTGGGTCTCCTCGCGAAAGGCGGTCGTGAGCGCATCCTTCACCGGGATCTTCACCACGTGGATGGGCATACGCGCCCGGCCATCGCGGCGTAGAACCTGCCAACGCCCCGTTTTTAGGTACTGGATGAAGGCGCCCGGTAGGGAGTGATGACCGACGTGCAGCACGCTGTCCCGCCGCCCAGGGATCCCCAAGATGCGTGCCGTCCCCAGATTGATCGCAGGAAAATCGCCGCGGTATACGCGGATACGCGCCTGTGGCCACTCCGTGTTGGCCTTAGCCTGAGTCAACCTGACTCGACGTTTCAGGCGCCGTACCGGTAGGCGTTTTTCACGCGCCACCCGTCGTAAACTACGGGTGATCGCCTTGGCGGCGAGCCGATTGACCACTTGGGCGCTGGCGCGCGCTAACTCCTTGCCCCCCAGATCCGTCAAGATGGCTCGCAGTTTGTCTTCACCTTTCATTGCGGCTCCAGTTGGATGACGTATTTGCCATTCTGACGATGGTAGCGGGCCACCCGATACTCGGCGCCTTGCCAAACCACCTCATCATCGCGTTGGGGGCGATAGGCGGCGCTGAAAATCATCAGTGTCGTCAGCTCCGCCTCGACAGAGCCAAACAGCGCCGGACTAGTGGCGGGTACCGCACAATACGGCAGCCCGTTGATCTGCACCCGCTCCCCCATTCGGGCCTGCGTCAACGCATCCAGCGAGGCCGCAAACTGGGTAAAAGGGCTAGGCATTGATCTTCACCGCCACCAGCGTCGTACCCGCTCCGGCGCTCGCCCAGGCTTTACCGGCATACACGGCGCCCGAGGCGGACAATTGCACCATGCCATTCTTCAGATGAAGTTTTTTCCCCGACTCGATCACATCGGACTCCAGTTTTGGCACCAGGAAGACGCCTTCGGTCAGCCCGACACCGGCATGATGAGGCTCGATGTGGCCGAGTGCGATGACCACCATATCCCCCAGCGCTACCAGCGCGCCGCTGGTAATGGCCGCCTCCCCAGCGTCGATGTCGATCGTACCGCCCCGTTGCAGATAGTTGTTCGCCATACTGTTCTCCTACCGGCCTGCGGCCGGATATCTCAAAATCCCTCATGGACGGTTAGGCGTCGCAGCGCACCAGACCGCGATGATCGATGGGCGAAACACCGGCATCGATGCGCACCTTACTGGTGATGCCATCCACCTCGAAGCCCTCCTGTTGGTCGATATAAGGGACATCTACACCGTTGAGGTAGGCGACCTCGATGGTGTCGCTTCCCTTGGCGGCCGCCAGGTAGTAGGTCGTAACGCTGCTATCGTCTAGGCGTGGCTCGGCGATGACGCTGGCGAAGTTCTGGATCGGGTTAATGACCCCGGCATTCACCTCGGCGCCCTTGACGCTGGCCGAGCGGATCACTTGGTTGGCGCTGGCCTCTAATGCGGTCGGGACTAAGACGAAGGCGGGACGGATGTTGAGATGACGCTGCCCCTCCTTTTGCCGGCGCATTAACTGGCGCGCCTTATCCAGGCTGGCGACGTCCATTGCCGCGCCGCTTAGGATGTTGCCGTGTTTCGCGCTATCAAACAGGACGATGCCGTCCGCCGACAGTTTCGGGTTGTTGAGCAGGATGGCATACACCAGATCGGCGATGGTGGCCTTAGCCGCCCGCCCCAGTTTCATCGGTACGTCGGTCAGCATATGCAAGTCGTCGTTGATGATGGCCTGGCGGGTCACGCTGAACAGCTCACCGAAGGTCGCCAGGGCGATCGTCGCCTGATGATCATCTAAGGTGACATACTTGAACTCCGCCCCTTCACGCACCTGGCGCAGTGAGGGGAAACCGCCCAACCCTACGCGATGCGCAACCTTGAAGTCGGAGAGACTGCCCTTGCGGGTCCACTGTTCGAAGGTCTCCGGCGCCTCCTCCCAGCCCTGTAAGATGGATTTGTGCGCCACATCGAGCAGGATGTTGCCGAAGTCAGAGGTGCTATGGGTAAAAGAGAGCCCGACCATCTGCATTGGATTGAGCCCCGCTATCCCCACGCCCCGATCGGTCAGCGAGCAACGCGACATCTCACGCAGCGTCATACCGTTGTAGGGGTTATCACGCTGACTCTCCTCAAAACCGGCGCGAACCAGCAGCGCCTGGCGAATGGCGTCGCCCGTGATGTTGCCGTTACCGACATGACCACCTGGGCGGTTCTGCGGAGCCTCCAGGACATTGCTCGCGCTGGCATTCTGGCCTAGGGCCGCTAACAGGCGGTCTTTCGCCTGCTCGATGCCACAATCGACATCGCCAATGCAGAGCATCATCAATTCGGTTTGTTGCTCACCAAATAGCGCGAACAACTCGCGGATAGCGTTGACGCGCTGGCGCTGCGCCTCACGCTCTTGGGCGCGGATCTGTACTTCGTCCGGCGCGGTGGTAGGCGTGGGCATCTCGCCGCTGTTGCGCGGCGGACTTACCATGTTGCGAATTGTCTTCGGCATATGCGCAAATTCCTCTAAGCGTTGGGATTGAAGAGCAGCCATGCGTTGCAGCGGTGCGGCGAGGGTGTCGGCGAAACCCTGTTCGACACACTCCGCACCCGATAGCCAGGTTTCCTGCTCTAACAGGGCGGCGATCGCCTCGCGACTCTGGCCAGATTTCTGCATGTAGGCGGGGATCAGTACCGTCTCTAGCTTGTCCAGCAGATCGGCGTAATCACGGATGTCATCGGCATCACCGCCGGCGATCCCCCAAGGTTTATGCAGCATCATCATGGCGTTTTCCGGCATGATGATGGGATCCCCGACCATGGCGATCACCGAGGCCATGCTGGCCGCCAAGCCATCGATGTAGACCGTCTTGCTTGCCGGGTGGTGACTCAGCAGGTTGTAAATGGCGATACCATCGAAGACATCGCCGCCCGGCGAATGGATATGTAGGTCGATGCGATCGACCTCACCCAAGGCCGTGAGACCATCGGCGAACTGGCGCGCGGAGATACCCCACAAGCCGATCTCATCGTAGATGCGGATTTCCGCCGTCCGGGGTGCAGTAGCACAGATACTGAACCAGCCCTTAACGCCGGCGGGTGCGCAACTGTTCCTCGGGGGATGGCGTGTCGTGACTGTCATCGGGGAAGCCTCCTTTGTCGTTGGCCGGATCGGTGTCGAAGACCAGACCCAGCTTGTGGTTTTCGTCTACTTCCGCCTTACGGCGGCGTTTCACTTCGGCGGGGGTGCCGCCACGGGCACGGACCCAATCGCTTTCCGTTGCCGAACCGCCACGGATCATCACGCGCCAGGCATTGGCCTCTTTCTGGGGATCGATCCACGGCATGACCGGCCCGCTGTAGACGGCATTATTCAAGGTCGCGGGGTCACTGTATGGCTCGGGTCGGATCACTCCACTGGCCAGCGCCATTGCCAGCCAGCGGCGGTACAACGGGCGACTGATCGCCGCGATGAAGGTATTTTGTAGGACGGTGTAGCCCTCTTGGGCCTCCACCAGCTCTTGGCGCTGGGCGCTGTAACTGCCGTCATAGTTGCGAGCGATGGAGGAAAAGCTACTGCGACTCCCGGCCGCGATCGCCCGCATCTGTCCCATGCGAAACGATTCCAGGTTGGGGTTAGGACGCTCGGATTTAATCAGGCCGATCTTCTCGCCTGGGCGGAGGCCATCGAAGACCATTCCCGGGGTCAGTTGAAGGTCGCGCGACATCTCGGTGTTATAGCTGCTCGGATCGTAGTCTATCCCCTCCCCGCGCTGGATATACATTCCCAGCGAGGCCGCGATGCGTGCCGCCAGCAGTTCGTTGTCCTCATACTCCTTGAGACCGGAAAGGCGCATGATGACCCCAGACAACAGCGAGACACCCCGCACCTGATGCAGCCGCCGGGTGAACTTGAGGTGTAGCATGCGCTCGGCGTCGATCTGTTTGCTTGCCGTCAGGCCGCCCGCACCGCGGGGATAATGCAGAAACACGCGATACGCCAGTGGCCGCATCCAGGCATTGAAGCGGATCCCCTGAACAATGCCCTGCGCTGGCTCGTTGTAGTCCAGCGGCACATAGTCAGGCTCTAGCGCCTCCAACCAGAAAGGAATGCCAGCAACCGGTGTCAAGCCGGGCGCCGCCCCCATGACCAATTGCGCGAAGACTTCGCCATCACGTAGCCAGGTGCGGAGCAGTAAACGCTCCAGCACCGGACGGGTGTATTGGCCACTGACATCTGGGCTAACCGACCATTCGGACCACGCTTGGCGGATCTGTTCGGCTAAAGGTTGGTCCAGTTCGCCGGTTCGTGTAAGGGGTTGCGGTTCGACGACGATGCCGCGGGCGCCAATGATGCGCTCCTCCAACTTGTCCAGGGCGCCGATGACCAAGTCATGGTTATTGTCGAGCCAGCGGGCCTGTTCACGCAGAGAACGCCCAGCAAACTGCACCAGTTGATCGGCACTGCGCCCTTCTCGTCGGGCGCGGTGAGTTCCCGTCGGTGTGACGGCTTCGAAGGCGCGAATGGCGTAGCGCGCGCTCAAACGGGATAGCTTCCAGGCTGGCGAGAGAAACCCTATCACCTCGTCGAGTAGGTTCATGAAAACCTCGCCGTGCGGTAAAGGGGGCGCCGTCCCGTCAAGTCCTGCAACTGCCGGGCTAGCTGCTCCCGCCCCTTGCGGATTTCGGCCAGGTTCTCCATCGTCATCGATTGGCCGTTGAGGGTGATCGACCGTCCCTTGAGTACGGCATGTTCAGCTTGTATATAGTCGTCATACAGGGCTTGTAAGATCGCGCGTTGTGTCTGGCTCATAGCCATCCTCCTCCTGATTGGCCGCCCCATGGGATCGGTTTCTGGCGTGGTGATGTTATGGTTGACGCCGGGTGTGGCGTCGGTGTGAGTGTTTCCGGCGCATTCTGCGGTAACCGCGCCCAGCGGGGCGGGCTCGCCCAATTGATGCGCTCATAACCGCGTAGGAGTGCCAACGCATGGGCATAACACAGCAGGTCGAATGCCTCGTTAGCGCCTTTCCCCGGCTTGCGCCATTTGCCATCAGCACCACGTTCTTCATAGGTCAGCTCCTCGTAAAACCATGCGCCGAGCCAATCAGGAAAATGCACGTAGTTCGGCCCCGGCGTTTCTCGTGCCAGTGCGCTAGCGATGCGATCTTTCAGCTGATTGGTCTGCAAGAGATACAGCGGGACCTCGCCACGAGCTCGTGCCCGGCGATCGCTGCGTTCGGTGTTGTCGGGATAGGTTTTGCTGATCAGCTTAGTGCGCGCTAATCCATCCCCCTTAAACAGATAGACCTGGCCGCCCACGCCATCGCGACGGCAGGCGCGCCAGAAGGCATAGGCGTTATCGGTGACGCCGTCTTCGCCTCCGGAATCGACGGCCATCGCCAAGATCGGTAACCGTCGCGTCCCCTCGCTATCGAGGGGATAGCTTTTCTCCAGGACATCGCTGCGCAGCAGCTGCCAGTCCTCGGGGTTGGCGGCAGGGTTGACAGGCAGACTCTCTCCTTGCTCATCGGCGCGCACAGAGTGACGGATGTTATAGCGATCGATGATCCAACGTTCGCCCTGGCTGCCATACCCCACTACCTGCACCACAAAGCGGGCGTTTTTGCCCCCCTGAACGTCGACGGCCGCCACCAGGAAACGGACACCGGGCGGGATAGTGCGCTTCGTCCACCCTTCGGCGCGCGCCATCAAGCTCTCGCTATTCTGGCCCCCCTGGGCTAGCCGGGACTGGTACGGCAATCCCCAGTCGGTGTTGATCACCGTACGCAGCGTCTCTTCGCTGCCAGTGGTTTCATATTCCTGTTCGGCGCTCAACAACTTGTTGACCAGTTGCGACCAGCTCTGATAGGCGGCCGCAGGCCCCTCCAACCAGAAAGAGGCGATACGTGACCGACGTGGTGTGCCGCTACGCTGACCATGGGAGTCGATACGCTCGCCGTCACGCAACCAGACACCCCGGTTATTCAGCAGACGTTTCTGTTCGGCGAGGATCACGCCTGCGCAGGATGGACATTGGAGATGCGCGGCCTCACTAGCCTGCATCAGATCGGCCTGCTCGCGGTATCCCGTCATGTTCTCCATGGCCGGCTGGAAATACTCGCCGCAGTGCGGACAGGGCCAGTACCAGCGGCGTCGATCGCCGCGGTTATAGAGCGCCAGGATGCCGGTCGTCGGTGGCGCCTCGTGTGGCGTGGTTCGACGCCATTTAGGGTTGATGACTTCCCGCCCCGGAGAGCTTTCTACCAGCGTCATTCCTGCGGACATGAAGGTGGTGGTACGCTTGGAAGCCAACGCGAAGCTGTCCCCTTCGCCATCGATGTTCTCCGGATAGCGGTCGTAATCCGTCAGCGCAACGCGCTTATAGTCAGAGGAGGAGAAAATATTGATCGAGGGCCAGCCGATTTTCAGAAAGGTACCGTCACTAAAGATCTTATCGTGGACGTTGTTGTCGTTGCGTATCGGGCTGAGGCGGCGTCTGACTGCCAGGCTATGGTGGAAGATACGCGCCAAGCGAGTCTTAGAGTGTTCGCGGGCCTTTCCCTCCGTCATCTGCACCACCAGCATATCGCCCGGATCGCAGACAATACCGTAAACAATCCAGCCATCCAGTAACCCCAGCGTTTTCCCCGTTCGCGAGGGCCCGGCGAAGATCACCGCGTCAAACTCACGCAGGGATAGGCAATTCATTGGCTCCAGCATGTAAGGCGTCAGCTCTGCCTCCCACGGCAACGAGCTGCCCGCGCCTACCGGAACGCGGAGATAACGCTTTACCGCCTCCGCCACCGCCATCCGACGAGGGGGACGGAACAGCGCGGAGATATCCTGCCCAATCCGCCGAGCGGAAGCCTGTTCAGTTCCCCTCCTCCTCATCATCGTCATCGCCATCGTCAACCTCCTCCTCTTGTTCATAGAGCGCGCTACAGGATTGATAGGTTTGCTGCTCTAACTCATCACGCAGCGCATCGATGATCGTCTGAGCCTGCGCCACCGCGAGCGCTGGCAAGGCGGCATCACGCTCTAACCGATCCGGCAGGGTTTCCAGCATCTGCACCACCGCCTTTACCATGCCGGCATACACGCTGATCACCTCATGAGCCGGGATCAGGTTACGCAGCTCCTTCTCCAGCCAGACCCGCGACTTCTCGGAGTCATACCAGTCCTTACGCTCTCGAGGCGTCATCAATTTAGGGTTCTGTTCAGCGGGGACGGACGGGGTTGTTTTGATTAGCTCAGCGATCACATCGGTCAGGTAATACAGCTTGTTCTTAGCATGACTACCCGGTGCTAGCGGAACGTGATGAAGACGGGAGACGATGGTTTGACGATGAGTCTGAGAGATAGCCGCCAGCTGATTGATGTTGAGCTTGAGGTTCTTCAGCTCATTATCCACCGCGCCTCCTATTGTAAATTCGTGTAAATGCTCTCCTGAATGGAATAAGTAAAGGGACAAACCGACATCATTTGACGATCGGCCTATTAAAAATCAGTAGGTTAACCCTATGATGATGATGACTATGGGATCGAAAAAATGCGCCGTTTCCCGCGCCCCCCGCCCCGTGGGGAGCAATTTTGGGGGGAAAGGACCCATATACATAATATGAATGAGAACCTATTAATCATTCATTTCTTAAATATTTATATATAATTATCTATGGCTCAAATTAATTAAGAAAGGAATTCATTTTGATTCGACACCCTGTTTCATCATCAAACATTCAATCTATAGGCTATGACCAGCTCAATATGGTTCTTGAAGTAGCTTTTCATAGTGGTGGGATTTATCAATACATGAGGATTCCATCAATGGTATATCAAAATCTAATGCAATCCGGCTCAAAAGGGGAATACTTCCATCGGCACATAAAAGACAGATACCGCTGGAGTAAGATACGCTAAGTTAATAAATTAAATTTCAATATCAGGCAAATACATCTGTATCTCACTCACCATCTTATCCCGGGCCGTATTCAATAACTGTTTGCGGCCACCCGATCCCCATCTGGCCATTTTGCTGGCACAGCGGCTTATCTCCCGAGTCTCCGCTTGGATAGCATGATCGAGTCTATTCAAATGGGACATAGAGTGAATGCCAAAACGCAGCATTGCCCTGAACACCTCATAGACCTCAATCTCAAACTCTGGCTTAATCCACGCAGCATAGCGAATTGCCAGTAACTCAATACCCCATACGCCAGGCTCATCACCACCACTGATTACTCTAATTGGTTGATTTTGTTCCAGAGTGCTTTTTTGCACTCTGGCTTTAAGCGCTTTGACAAAGCGCTTGATCTGCGCACTACGTAAAAACTGACTTGGCCTTTGCTGTTCGGTTGCCTCGCCATTCACCACCGCGGCGGCATGAAGATCATTCAGCGAGTAGCGTCCCCCCTCATCCACACGGACGGCGATGCCATTGACTAAAACAGTTGGGTATCTCATGGTCAGCTCCTTGTCATCATGAGTCTAAGCAAAAGGGCCACACTCCCTTTCACGGCGCCCGCGACTGCGTCACGGCATCATAGAGCCGCTCACAGGCAAGACCGGCGGCTCTAGCCCGGTCAGCATAGGCTGCCAACGCTGCATTGCGTTGGAGAGATTCACCGAGCACGTCGGCAAACAGAAATCCGGCAGCGGCGCTTGCCGGGCTGGCTCCATCAGCGGTGGAAACTCGGCAGGGGGAACGGTCTGCCAACTGCTGCCGCAATTGAGAAAGCGTACGCCGCAGGCGCTCAGCATCAGCGGTAGAGCGAGCAGCATCGGCTTTAATCTGTTCCAGTTGTTGATCCGCATTCTGTTTCACCTTAATCATGGCCTGCCAGCGACGTTGCTCTTCAGCCCGTTCGCCCCGCTCCCGATTTGCCCTGGCGCTCTCCTCATCCCGGTTGCGCGTCTCCCACTTAATCTGCCACGCCTGCTCAGCCAGGCGCTTACCGGCGGCATAACCGGCCGCATAGCGCCAGGTCGAGACGCCCCATAAAAGCAAAGCCACCAGCGAGATGATCGCCAGTGGCTTCCAGATATTGCTTAACATAATGAACTATCTCGAATTTATACGAGATCTCCGTCAGGGAAGTCGCCCAAGTCAGGGATAGTCAACTGAGTCAATTTCAATGCCAGAGCAGTGGCCTCTTTGACTCGCTTGATATCCCGCTTACGCTGCGCCATCAAACCACTGCCCTTTTGTACGGGACATCATACCAATGAGATGAGTACCTCTTGGTGGAAAAAGCCGTAACCTGACATGCTCCAATTCGTTGTTTTTATTGCTAACCGTCACTTTGGACAACGTCATCATGCTACCTTTTAGCCATTTTTCGAATGGCGCCCTCGGATATAAAGTACTGAGATCCGATAGCACGCAGGGAGATCTCACCGCCCTGGAGCGCCACTGCAATCACCTCCCAGTCCGGTTTTGTCATGATAGTTACCCTTAAATACTGCTATGCTAACAACCTAATATGTTTGGAGGTGTTAAGGAGCAAAACAATGTCAATTGAAATATTTAACTCAAAGAACAATACAAATAGTGAACAAGAGTATTTAGATTGGCTAGAAAGAAATCCTGGTGGATACGTTGTTAACCTAGAACAATATAGTGGTAACTCTACTCAGGGGAATTCGTACAGCGGCATGTGTATTCACCATGCAAATGGTCACACAATTAATTCATCTGGTAGCAATGAAAACTTTACCGTTAACTCATACCAAAAAATCTGCACATCCTCACTGGTTGAAGCTGAAGAAGAGGCAAGAAAAATATCAGGACGTGATGAAATCAAACATTGCACAAAATGCATGACTGAGAAAAACATATCGACCAAAGAGAAACGTTCAGCCAAGAATGCCGGAGATGCTGGTGAATATTACATCGCCTATATGTTGTCACGCCTCGGGATCAGTGCAGCCTTAACAACTAGTGGAACTAGTGCTGTTGATATACTTGCTACAGTTAATGGCGTTAAAAGTATTAGTATTCAAGTAAAAAGCTCATGGGCAAGAAGTCAACCACGGCAATGGATGGTTGGGAGCAAGCGCCCTCATGTTTCAGACTCTTTAATTTATATTTTTTGCAATATGTTTGAAGATATCGATATCGATAAAGCACCTGAAGTATTCATCGTTCCCAGTACAGATGTAGATGCTTCATCCACATGGCATCACAAAGCTCCACTGTTCAAAATAACGCCCGACACAGCACCGGGTTACCTGAATAACTGGAAGTTAATTTTAAACAAACTAATATAATTATAAGCCTAGCTATTTCTATAGTTAGGCTAACGTCAAAAGCACTATCGAGAAATATTTAAACCTACCACTTTCCTTTATGGGCATGGGCATGATCAAGTCTTAATGGCATAGCATCAGCATGCCCAAATGCACGTTCAAAAGCAGAAAGGTGACATGGCGTACATAAATAAACCTTCCCATAATTACTATCCGCGTATGCTCTAATAGGACTAATATAACAACCACACTCTGCGCAGTAATGTTTTTCGCTCACTATTTTCCCACGACGGACCTTCAAAATCAAAGGCCCATACTTACCAGTCACAAGGTTGTCATACTCTCCTGTTATACTATTATAACGCAATGGAATTATTGACCTTTTCACTTTTGAATCAGTTTTTTTCTGATGTTCGCCTAATGCTCTAAGGATTTTTCTCTGTGAGTATGGAGATAAGACAAAACCTTGAGTATCAACTTTTTTCATCAAGAGTCACCTTTACGATAAAAATAGCATAATAAATAAATACAACACCACTTGCAAACTCACTAATTAAACATTGTTCACAAATAAATTAGAAAAATATCGGTATGATTGATAATATTTGACTATTATCACTATATATTTTTAAATTAATTATCATTCTACTGATGTTATAGGACTACCCGCTCCCGCACCCAGCCATACAGAAACGACTCGTTCTGCACCCGCTGCTCGGCCAACGCCAGATAACGCTCACCCTGGCTACAATTGAGCGCCCGTAACAGCACCTGCTCACCCTCTTCTCCTCGGGCATCCAGGTAGGCACGCAGCGCCGACAATGTCCGTGGCCCAATCACCCCATCGGCACTGATATCTGGATACAAGCGTTCGCCATCGTTAAAGGCGGTCAGCCAGCGCTGTAGCCACTTACTGGGCACCGACGGCCCCATGTTGACGCCGGTATCGCACAGTTCGGCAGCCACCCGCGCAGAGAGCTCCGCCACCTGGTCAAAACGGGGTCCCGACCAGTAGTCGCTTTCATAGATTTTCAGCGCCTGCGCCCGCGTTAAATTGCGCATATCGCCGATATAGCCGTGGGCCCGAGCGACTTTTTCCGTGATCCCCCACTTGGTCGGCCCACCCTTGTCGTGAGGGTGATCGACGTACCCCCCTTCACGCCCCAGTAAGGCATCAAAAATTTGATCCTTGGTGAGTGCCATAATTACCGCTCCTTGTCTGTCGCTAGTCCCAGCTTGCGGTGCAAGATGTACAAGGCAAAATGCTGTACCTGCTGCACACCGATAAAACCAATGGCACCGCCGATCGCCGGGGTCAGCGACTTGGGGAGGTTAAAATAGTCCAGCGTCGCCACCACGGTCAGCGTCAGGGCACCACATAACACTCCCTCTAACGCCGTTTGCTTCCAGCCGCCGCCCAGGTAGGTCACCCGGACAGCCGCCGTCAGAATGGCCAGTAATACGCCGCCTACCGGGGTCTCCCCTTGCCACCAGCCCCACAACAACTCCTTCCACTCCAACCAACTTCCTGGGTTATGGTGCATATGCCATCTCATTACCCCGCGCTGGGGAAATTTGGATAGAAAAAACCCCGGCATTTGCCAGGGGTCGCCAGGATTCGCAGTATTACATTACAATGCAAATAATATTCATGCTGTACATGTGGCCCAAATAGCCCAAAACTCGACAACAGGTATACAAGCACATAGCTGTCGGAGTGCTCCACCAGCCACCCACTTCACAGCAAGATTTCGTCAGCATGTTGGCGGAGCTTAAATCTCACGCTCTTTCCGCCGTTATCATCAGCCAACCCCGCTATCGTGCCAGTATCAACTGGCATCTTGCCTCAGTCATCCCCGTAATCCGCATCATCTCAAACAATGACATCCACCCCTCAGAACCCGTAAAAAGGCGGATTTCGATGATTAAGTGATGTGACGTAGCAACCACTCTTAACACACTACACAACAAAATGCGGCCCGCGTTAGTGATTTTTTTGTGCTTATCCGGTACGTTCTACATATTGGGAAAAGGAGATTCTATCAATGATTAAGGCCATCACTAAACGCGCCATTTCTGCAGGCCATATAAAAGTATCTGACCACCTTCGCTTCAGCCTGAAAGCTGATGCAGTCAACTGCTTCGGCCGTGAAATAAAATCGCTGCAATGTGGGGGAACATTTACCGGACGACATGATTTCTGGGTATGGTTTCCAGACACGGATAACCAAGAGTGGTCAAATGAAATTAGCAGATGTGGCACAAAAATATACGAGCGAAAAAAAGGTGATGCGGCGGAAGCTGAAGCTTATCTGAAAAAACAAATTTCAGACAATAAAAAGCATCATGTATTTTTAAGAAGTAAAGTAGGAAACTCAACATACTATACCTATCGAGGCACCTTCCAATTATCAATAGAATGCTCTCTCGCTGAAAAGCGCGCTGTATGGACTCGCTATGATACTCAAGCAGAAACGTACGCCGTATAACTGATAACCACAAGCCAGCCCCCCAGCCCAACGGGGGGCAGTTTTAAATATTTTATACCTTCCCCTCCATTTCTAAACAGATATCCAGCATAGACAAACACCCCTCAATGAATCCCTCTGCAAGCAACATTTCTACACGTATCTGCTTTTCGCATTTCTTCCGATGTTTGGCAATCTTCCGTTTTGAAATGCCATAGAGGTAATGAGCTACCAGCAGAGAGTGCTCATCTGGCTTTCGTTTCTTTAACTGGGCCAGACACCCCTCAATGATAAGGCCATCATCATCCGTACATGACAGCCTCATTTTACCCTTTTGGGGCAATAGTCCTTTGAATCCGGCGGCAATGTGAGAATAGTCTACCCCTGCGTGATCAGAAGCAGCCCATCCTCCCCAACACTCCAATACTTTCGAAATATCACGCATCCACACGCTCCACACATTACGCCTTCACTATGGCTCCTATCCCCAACGCCCTATTCAGAAATTGCACCAACAACACCAACTGGCTGCCGTTCCTCTGCTCCCAGCCACCCACATCACGATGTAACTCGTCATGGCACCGCCGGCACAGCGGGATCACGAACAAATCATGCGTCTTAGTTCCTATGCCCCCCAACCCCAATCCCGCATTGATGATGTGATGTGGGTCATCGGCAGGGTTTCCGCAGGCACTACATGGCTGTGTCTTCACCCAGCGCAAATATGTCGTACTCTCCCAACGCTGTAGCTTAGGACGTAACATAAACCCGGCAAGAGGCGCTTCGTCACCCACCAGCGTAATGATTCCCTTAACCATATTAACCTCGATAAATGTCACTTATGTTTTTTACACATAAGCCTTTCACCTCATATCAATAACATGTAATAATAAAGAATCATTCACCCAAACAAACCAATATAATGTTTTCAGAAAAATATAGCTTTTCAGCATGGCCAAATCGTGACATCCCTGATGTTGCCGCTGGTGTATATATCATTTGGGAAAAAGATGTCCTTATTTACTGTGGAATGTCAGGGCGAGAGATAGAGAAGAATCTACATAAGAAAAAATATGGGTTAATCACCAGGCTCAATAGCCATGCATCTGGACGGCTAAGTGGTGATCAATTTTGTGTCTATATCGCAAATCGCTTTGTCATACCCAGCCTAACACTGGAGGAGTTGAACCAGTTTTCTTCTGGAAAGATCACACTTGATATGAAAACAAAACAATATATACACACGCATCTTGATTATCAGTTCACGCTTACAAGCTCAAGCGCAGAGGCGTATGCTATAGAAATTGAGGCCCGTAGTGGCGCACTTCTAGGGGAAAAACCCTTTCTCAACCCACTCTAAACAAATGCTGAATTTAAAATACAACGTCGGGAGGTATCACTCAGAAGGATAAACTAAGATATCACTACGCATTAGCATCAGGAGGATATCGTACGATCCTTGCTTATCGTTATAGCCTAAATGATCTCCTAATTTTTTCGCATCACACTCAACATTCTCAAGCAAATATTTCGCACCATCAATCGCTCGATCATGCAAAACACCTACCCGCCACAAATATGGATGACTGGCTATCCCCTTCAAATATCCACCATAGACTAGTGCCAAAAATGTGACTCTCGGACAGCCTTTTCGCTGCACAGACACATTCTCTGTAACTTCCTCCATGGCACTTTGCCAAGCGGCTAAAGGCTCTATGCTGTATGAGCATAAGCTATCATATGCTATTAATGCTGCCTTGGCGTATAGCCCCATAATTAGTCACCAAATAATACGCTGTCATTTCAAACCGCTTATCAATCATGAACGACTTAGTTTAGGTATACATGCTACTGCCTAAATCATCTCGCTTACGTGCAATCGCTCAAGTTATGGGAAAAAGACTGAAGGTGTGGGCTTTCCCACGCCCACACCTTATCACTATCTCGTAAAGCCTCGTTCCCGAAAGCCACCAAACAGACGGCCCTTATTTGGCCCGGCAAAGCAGACATTCAAGCCACGCTCCTCACTGCGCCCTTTAAGCATATCGTTCAGCGTTGAGAGATAGCTGCGTACCGTAGCCAACTCTTTCTGCATCGCCACAAACTGTCCTGTGATGTCATACATGGCATGGATGCGGATCTTGGCGCCGGTAATGTCATGGCCATCCCGCTCCAGTGCCTCAAGCAGCTCTAGTTCCGGAGCTCGATTACGAATATCCAGAATAACGCGCGGCGTCATCCAAGCATTGGCCAAGCCACGATCATGTGGGTCGGCGCACTCCAGAGGGAAATGGTAGCGGGAGCGATTGGTGAGCGGCACCAGCGCCTCCCCATCCAACGTTAGTCGAGCAACCAGAGAGAGCGCATCGGTGAACTGATCAGCAGCGATCGCCTTGTAGCTTACACCGAAGTGCGACTTGAGCGCCGACCACAGACTGATGGCCGCCTTAGCGCGTTTACTCTGTGGCAAGGCATCGATCCGAGATTTGACCAACGCCTTGATCGCGCCCTGCTGCTCGATAGTCAGATGGACAGTAGGGAGCGAATGAGGCTGACGGAGCATCGCCTCCATGCGGTTGAACTCGGCGATGTACGCCTCTTTGAACGCGGCGGCACGCTTACCGGTAAAGCCCATGACCAGAAAGACGAAACCATCTTTGGTCATCTCGTAGTAGACCACTTGGCGCTCAGCACCACTGCCTATCGATTTATTTTTAACCATCCGCGAAAAGTTGCGGATGGTGAAATCTTTTGAGCAATCAAGGGATTCTACTTTTTGCACGACGTGATGAGCTTGCTTACCAAAATAGGCAGCGACGTCATCGGTAGTTGTCACCGCCTTGCCATCGTGGATCGACACTTTGGGAGGGCGGGTAATGTTTGAGGCGTGAGAGATGGTCATAGCTTGTATCCTTTTCTAGAGGATACCCGAATGGCTCGGGTGGCCGAGTGCTAGAAACTTGTACAAGCGGCAAGCGGGCTTATTCCCATTGCTGGTATTGTATTCGCCCACACTCGGCCATATCCGAAATATGACCATAAAAAATCCGCATGTCTGACAGGTGCGGGTTCCGGCTTGCAGGTGTTTCTAGCACCTGAACGGACTATACCCCCGACATCGCGGATAAAACTAATTCCAATTTATGATACTTTAATTACAAATCATATAATTGCAATACGCCCCCTCTATGCCTCATCCTGCAAAGGCTCGTCGCACCGGTTAGCCGCCACCATTCGTGGATCGATGCTTGCGCTCCTGAACGCCCCCATCTGTGCGCAGTAATTACGCTGCTGGACAGCGTGCTCCACCAGCACGTCATCGGTGCAATGCTCGATAACCTGCATCCACTCATGGCCAGCGCGACGCCATAAGCCTCGCTGCTCGCACCGTTCGGCATTGAGCATATGCTCCTGGATCTGGCGCAAGTTGTGGTGACGCCATACGGTGGACTTACCCCTCATGCTCACCTCCCCGTAACCGCTGGCGGATCTGCTCCAGAAACGCCACACCGACCTGATAAAATCCGGCCCCCCCGGTGGAATCAAGCTGATCGGCTATCGCGGGTGGACGCTGCACATGCACCAGCTGCTTCACCGGTGTCGGGATACGCTGGCCAGCACGGATATTCCGTTCCCAACGTTGCATCTGCGCCTTGATGGCCCGCAGTACCTCGGCCTCGGTGTAGTTGTAACGGTACATGCGCTGGCGCACATCCAGCACCACCCAGTACATCACCGGGTGTACCCAGTCGAACGCCTCCGGAGAGGCGAAGCGGGCCTTATCGCGAGCATAACGGTGGAACTCAGCCAGCACCTCATCGTCAGAGGGCAATCCACCTGCACCTCGCCCCCCCTCACGACACCACTCCATGAAGCGCCCGCAGGAGGGCCAGAAATCCCCACCGTGCTGGCGGGCCATGCTGACACCGGCCTTGACCTGCTCCAGCGTCGTAATCCCCCCTTCCGCGAACGCCGTGATCCACTGGCGCTTCATCGCCGCCACCTCATCCGGTGCGGCAAACACCGTATTACGCGACGCCGGGAACAGCAGCAGCAGATTTTCAAACAGCACATCCACCAGCTTTTCAGCGTTACCGTTCACCACCCGCTCCTGAAGGGGCTGACCCGCCAGGCGGGACAGTGCGACTGCATCCCGGCGCTGTACGGCAGAAACCAGATTTTTCATAGCACGTTCTCCCATCCCTGCTCCGTGTTCCAGTCTGCCCCCAGCAGGGTTTTCAGTGAGCGATCCTGCACACCCGCTCCCGGTGCCCCCAGGCGGATCACCAGCTCATCCCATTTTTCGCGCAGCTTCGCCGGGCTCAGTACGTTGCGACACCAGAACGGATCACGGTTTACTCGGCCAAACAGCTCGCAAATCTGGCGGTGAGTACGCCCATCCTGATGGCACATCAGGCGCACCTCGTTGGCCCAAACCGTCCAGTTGGGCGCCTTCGGCCTGACGACCTCCCCGTCATCCTCGGCGGCCAGCTCGTACAGCCGGACGATACGCCCCCAAATCCACTCGGCGCAGGTCAGATCCTCCTGCCGGCCCCACAGGCGCTTCTTGGCACTGAACACCACCGCCTCTGGATGACGAGACAAAAAATCATGATCGCTATCAGGCTCGTCCGGTTGCGCAGCGTCCGGACAAGAAGGTTTTTTATTCTCTTGTGTATTCTCTGTGTAATCTCCTGTATGAAAGTTTGCGGGATCCCCGCAGACTTGTTGGGGGGATTGCACCGATCTAGATTGTGGGGTTTCCAGATTGTGGGAATGCACCGATCTAGATTGCGGGGTTTCCACATTCTGGGATTGCACCATTCTGGATTGCTCGGAGTGTGCCTGGCCGGGTTGCGAGGGTTCGCTATTTTGAATATCCCTCGTTCTGGTTTTAGCTGTCGGCGCAGGCGTTGCCCCGGGTGTGGCCGCCTCCAATAGCAACGCCTCAAGGCGTGCTACATTGATACGGTAATGCAAGGTCGCAGGAACGCCACGGCGCGCTTCATCCAGCACACCTAGCGCAACTAAACGCTTGCGAGCGGTTTCCTGCTCATCGCGAGTTAACGCGGTTTCAGTCGTAATATCCGCCTGGGTCTTATACATCCATTCGCCACCCATACGGTTATGCCAGTAGATCATCTGGGAGAGAAATACGGCCGCAACCGGGCCCGCCTTGACCTTCCCTGCCCTCAGTTTCGCCAGCGCTGGGTTATAGGCGATGGGGCGATCCAATATCTGAATCAAGCTGCTCATCCCTGGTACCTCCTGAACTTGGCGTTAAACACCACCAGCGGTGATGCACAACCCCACTCATAGCCAGGACGACGGTAGAGAACCCGCTGGCTTTCCCTTTCATAACCTGTGATGCGAACCACCACGCCATTGCGATCTTGGTAATAGCTTCCCTGCTTAGGTATGCGCATCACATACCTCCCCACCCTTGACGGCAGTACTCTACCGTCCAGCGAGCTAACGTGTAGTTGCAGGGCCACCAGCACCCCAGTACATTCACTTCATAGCGGTAATCCTCGCGCTCGGGCAGAACGCGGCAACGTAGCCGGAGTAGTCCGGCAGTTGGTGTGTGCATGGCTAATCCTCCGTGACAGGATCGCCGCTGCTACTACGCCTTATGCAGGGCGATGATTGCGCGGACATATGCATCGCGTGCCGCCACGTACTGGCTGTGCAGCGCAAGGATGTCCCGCTCTTCAGATGAGTTGATAATGCCGTCGCTGATGGAGTGCTGAATCGCAAGATCAACCTGCCCCTTATGCGCCGCCGTCAGCGTCGCCAGAGTAAACAGTTCGACGGGATCTAACTCGTCGCGCGATTGCACGCGTACCGTGATGCGGCCGCGACGCGCCGCAAAGTAGTCCGCTAAATGGTGGGTGTTCGATAGATCCTCCATCGCCTCTAAGTCATGGCGATCGAAGAACTTGCAGCCGTTTTTCTCATATAGCCGATTGTTAAAGCTCGTTGGTGACATCCCCAGCGCGCCGGCCATCGCCGCTCGCCCGCCAGGCATCGATTCACACATCGCCTTTACGGCATCTTTGATGTCTCCCATGGGTTTTCCCCCGGGTGGTCACGCCAATAGGCTAAGTGCCCTGATGGCGCCTGTGTTTGATAGGCGTGGCAAAGCCACAGCCAATAGAGATTGGTTATTCGGTGTTGGTATCCGCGTTGTCGGCGGCTTCCATAGAGCCGGGTGGCTCGTTGGTTAAAGAGCGGTGATGCGGTGAATCAAGAAGACTTTTGGTAAAAACAAGGTGAATACTTCAGCTTCCCAGCTGTTATTCTGTGCAGCTTCAATGCCGCTCTCTCTGGAATCAATGTCTTCCACTGAGAGACAGCCGAGTCGCTCACTTGGAGCGCCTGGGCCACAGCACGCTGGCTACCGAAGTGCTTCACCACGGTCTGCTTCAGCATCTGTGAACCTCCATATTAAAGTCTTCTTCACTTATAAGCCATAAGGAATCTTCAGTCAATAACGTTTAAGATTGCTTAACATGACGATGACTACGATGGGTTCCCGCATCCTAAAGCGGAGGAAAGAGCTGAAGCTCAGCCAGGTTACGCTCAGCAAGGCTGTCGGCGTATCTAACGTTGCCATCTCCCAATGGGAACGGGATGAAACCACACCAAGAGGGGATGCGCTATTGGCGCTCGCTCGGGAGTTGTTATGCCCGGCAGAATACTTAGTCAATGGTACTCCTGCCGACACCCCTATCGCGATTCCCGTCGCGCTACAACCCAAGGGAAAGTATCCCCTACTCAGTTGGACGCTAGTCAATCACGGAAGCCTCGCCATTCGCTCCTATACACGCGAGAAGGCTGAGCATTGGTACTCCACGACAGTTGACTGCTCAGCCGCTTCATTCTGGTTAACGGTAGAAGGCGACAGCATGACAGCCACAGCGGGCCTTAGCATTCCCGAAGGTACCGCCATCCTCGTCGATCCAGATAGAAACCCAACGAATGGGAAACTTGTGGTCGCCGCTTCCCCCTCTGGCGATGAGGCTATCTTCAAACGGTATATCCTCGACGTTGGTAAGAAATACCTCAAACCTTTAAATACGATGTATTCCATGGTTGAGATAAACGATAATTATGAAATCATCGGTGTTGTCGTTGAAGCCCGAATCTCAATCCCCTGATTAATACAGGATACAAATAATTAAATCAAAATTAAATTATCTTAATAATCACTCATCACATCCACTAAATTTTCTTCAAAAAAGCTTGATTTTATTTTAAGCCGCCTTAAATTTATCCCATGCTCTTTAGCCAACGAGCCTCAGGCTCTACGGAAGGTGCCGACAACGCACCGCCCACTGACTCCGCTCCCGATGACTTCGGTGTGTGTGGAGCATGCCGTCTTCTCCACATCACCTAAGTCACCATCATCCACTGTCGTTAGCGTCATCTATCCAGGAGGGATTATGACCACGATCACCAGGGGAAACTCCGTCAATCCGGCACATCCAAACGCACGCCAACGCCGCCACGAACGCCGCAAAGCTCAGGCCATACAACGCGAGTTACTTGAATCCCGGATCTACCATGCGCTAGGTTTAAAATTAGCGCACTGCCCTGCCCTAAACCGGGCAGAAATCGCCAGCCAGCGCGAGTCGCATCGAGTAGATGTGATCGTACTGTGCGCCGGCAAGCGACAACCGCCACAACCCAGCTGGAATAACTGCTGTTTGGCACAGGTGGCGCTGTATAGGGTGTTGTGACAATGGCGAGTGCAATCTACTAACCAAACGTCCGCTAAGAGCGAAAAGCAGACGTTATGGTATGTCAATCAAACAAGAGGAAGTGACCTGCTCCCCGTTGTTGGTATGAGCCTCAGGGGGCATTCAACCTTTCAGTGCTTCAATCGTGTTATTAAGTCGACGCAACAGGTCGTCGTACGTCAGTATGTCTATCATGTTGGCGTACTTACGTTTGATTATCTCAAAATCAAGCAACTGGCCGTCGGTCATGTTACCGTTGGCTATCTGATCGCGCCCGACAATGATGATGGCTTTTGGGTTAGATATACGAATACACATTCCCGCTGGAAGAGAATTCTTGTAGGCATTCGTAAGTTCTTTTTCGCCCTTAACACCCCATTTAGATAAATGAAAAATATACTTTTCAGCCTGCATGATACCGCCGCTAAGTTCTGATGTAGGAATATAGTTGTCGCGGTAGGGTGTCTTGCGAAGAATTTTATCATCAAACGGCTTTTTGACTTCAATGATATCAAGGTTGCCGTTTGCATCCACCAGAGCAATGTCTATAAACCGATTTGTTTTATCCGGAGAATTAGAGTAGTAGTCGAAAATTTTAACATTCTCGAGGACCTTGATATATTTTGGAAAAAGTAATGTGATGAAGGGTATCATCAGGCTCTGCCAGTCAGCTTCAGACAAATTAGTTTTGTTATTCAATGCATCCTGGATGACGTCTCGTATAAGTATATATTTTTCAATTTCGAGCTTATTTAAAACATCTAAATCCAGTTTGTCTGTTTTTCTGATCACTGTTTTTCTGTTTAAGTAATTTTCATACCGTTCGCGAGCATCTTTCATACCATCAAGATAACCGGCGAGAATAGCGTGAACCCTTGCATTAGCATAGCGATCCAGTTCTCCTGTGTTGGGGAATTTACTTTGCAACTCCTGGAATACGCTTGTTGGTATAGCCTCCGACTTGTCTCCGCCGATGATGATGGAATTAGTGTGATCGAGTAGTTTTGAAAGCCGGCCAAAAATAGAGACGTTGCGTTCTGACGCAAATACTTTCCTTTCAAGCCTGATGGACTTATGTATAAGAATATCCCGATCAATGCTTAAAATCCGTCCCGGAACTGTTATGTATTCATTATTAAGCGTGCCAAAATTAAAGGAATATTCGTAATCATTAAAATCCTGAACGGTTGACGGTGGGTTTCTCAAGTCTTGGAGTTTGAAGTTAAAAATGCGTGAAATACATACTGTTTGATAATTTTTCAGATTATCCCAAACCCAAATTATTTGTTCTCCGTTATCACTGCTGTAAGTCATAACAACGTCATTTGATACAAAACTGAACTGTAGCATATTTCCTCTGATTGATAAAACGTCAAAATGTTTGCCTGATAATTGTATTAGAAGTAGATTATCCACTTTTGGCACTGTGATAAAGCATTTTTCTGATGAAATTTTCCTTGCGAATGAAAATCTACTCTGATTGTTGATATTGAATAATAATTGATGGCTATGTTTTTTCACCATGAAAATACCTGAAGACATGTCCGCTCCTGGCACAAAGCTGACTATCAGTCATAATCACGCAATGCAATCAACCATTAAGTAACATACAATAATCAGGATTATAATTCTCAATTAAAATCACCATACCCACCTGCGGTCTGCACTGTCATAACGGGCGTCATGGCGGTGAGTCACAGACCGCAGCTGAATATGCCCCCAGTTCAAACAAGCCCCCTCTTTATCACCAGATACTCCATAAGGAGAGCAGAATGAATAATCGACAAAGCTAAATATGTATCACGCAATAATTAGACAAGGTAAAGATGTTGTGACCATCTCTACAAGTAGAGGTACTACCATGGATAACCAGACAACCAAAGCATATATTTGCAAAGAATGTGGCAACGCCATCAGTGCTCATGTGTTCTGCCGCCCCGCAGATAAAAACTGGAGTCAGGAGCAACTGGCCGAGTGGGAAAATTTTCAGAATAAGGAGAAAGATGAAGCCAAAGCATACCTCCTTAAAACACGCGCTGGACTCGTCAATTTAATTGATGGGTTACGTCGGATTGAAGAAAAAGTAGCTGAAAGCCCAGAGACTGGATACGCAGAGGTATATATCAAGAAGTATTTGCGGTCTGAGGTAAAAGAGGCCGTAAAGAAACTACTAGACCTCATCTAATAAAGAGAGATCTCTCACCCTCCACTCGTTAATTTTCAATAATTGGCTCGCGCAACGGCGTTGTCTCGGACAAATAGTGGAGATCTCCACGCTCCAAGTGGAGTTCGTGCGCCGGACACGGGTAAGAATCCGGCAACACCACCATACACCGGTGAAAGAGGCGATCCTTTAACCGACCCCACACTTACATCCATAGGATGGGCAAGCTCCCACGCCTATGAGCCTGCGCCAACGCGCTGCCATCCGTAATGGAGCAGATGGATACCCTACCCTCGTCCCGTGCCGAGCGAACCCACGCAGCGGCCTCGAGTACCACAGCGCTTTAACATTGGCTTACGCCGCAGCTACTCCTACGCCATCGTCAGCGCCATTTACCAGCTGCATCTGCATCAATGCGCATGCCGGGAGATCGCCACCCTACTCGGCATCCCCACCAGCAAGATCGATGTCTTACTCCAGCATAAAACCAAGACCCAGCGCCGCGCCTGGCAACAGGTTCACCAAAGCAACCGCCTACCAAGTAGACGGGAGATCCTGGCGCAGCTGGCAAGGGAGTTGCCGGTGTGAGGGTTACACGCTTGGTCACAATAATAAGAGTGGATGAGGTTTTATAATAGATCGAAACATTACAAATGTTGTAATAATATCGCACTAATAAATAGTCATAAATTATAGATTTTAAAACACATCACTCATGACATACATCAGAGACTGAGATACAAATAACTTTTTCCCAAGAGAGTTACTAATAACAAGAGCAAACCGACACTAATAATACAAAAATAATAACAAAGCAAATCGCTTAATAATAAAAAACACCCAAGACTCAAGATAAAAACAAATACAACAATTCTCATTTTATTTTTCATGGAAACTAAGTATAATACATCAGTAATTGACATATAGATCAAAAAATAAAGGAGAGGATAAGTGATAACATTAGAAAGCGCTATTGATCTCGCTAGACCTTGGGCAATAAAAATATTTGAAGAGAAAATACTCCCTTTCATCCTCAATAAAAGTGGTGAGGTTTATCACAAAAACAGAGATATAATAAAACTCAGATATCAAATGTCTGACTTCTTAGCAAAAACAAAAGCACAATGCTCAATAATAAATTCGTTAGCATTTCCCAACATATTAAAAGAGATCAATGATATTTATGTCCCATTAACTTTATCAACACTAGACTCAATAGATGAACGCGAGTACGTTGTTTCTAGAGGAGATCTATTCCTTAATTATTTTAAAAACATTTTAATAATCGACAATGCAGGAATGGGTAAGTCTACCCTAATGAAAAAAATAGTCATTGATACGATTGAACACTCTTCGTACATTCCTATATATATAGAACTAAGGACATTAACAAATGATACAATTATTAAACAAATTAGCGAGCTAATAGGACTAGATAGCTTAAATTGTCATAATACACTAAAAAAAATACCATTCATATATTTTTTCGATGGTGTTGATGAAATCCCCTTTGATATAAAAAATGATTTAATAAAAAGAATAAGATCATTTAGTGAAGAAATGATTGGTTCTAAGATAGTCATTACCTCTAGACCAGACCAATCTCTTCTTGAATTACACTCTTTTAATAGATTCAAAATAAAGCCATTAAATATAGAACAATCATACAGCTTAATCCAGTTGTATGATGTTAACTCATCAAAACCTAACAGGAATCTTATTCTTTCAAAAAAATTAATTTCAGAAATTAAAATGATGAGAGAAAAAGATAATAATGCGATTCTAGAGTTTCTAACTACACCTTTATATGCTTCCCTTTTGTTTTGCTCATATAAATACAAACCAGTAATACCAAGACGAAAAGATTTATTTTACAGTCAAGTTTTTGAAGCTCTTTTTGAAACACATGATCTTAGCAAAGAAACTGGCTATGTTAGAAGAAAAGCATCTGGCTTAGATATAACAGATTTTAGCATTATACTACGTCGATTAGCGTTTTGGTGCTTAAAAAACAATGGCCGATTAGAATTTAGTAGGGCAGAACTTGAGGATGCCATAGTAAATATAACTAAAAGATTAAGAGGCATTAATGTAAAACCAATGGCTTTTATCAATGATCTAATAGACTCTGTACCCTTATTCATTAAAGAAGGTTCTCTTTACCGATGGTCTCATAAGTCACTTATGGAGTATTTTTGCGCAGAGTTTATTTGTATAGAGGTCAAAGATAAGAGAGATGAGTTACTATCAAAACTATACGAAAGTAATAGTGTAGCAAAATTTAAAAATATAATTGAACTATGTTCAGATATTGATTACGCATCATTCAGAAAAACAATCTTACGTAAATGCCTCATTGAATACCTTAATCACATGGAAAAATTAAAGGATTTCACATCATTAAATGAGTGCGATAAGGAAATATGGGCAAGCATTAGTTTCTTCTCTGATATCCAACTATTGTTAACACCTTACAGCAATGCAAATCTTGGTGATTTAGATATTTTTGATAACAGCACTCAATTATTTAACAATAGGGGAAAAACCTATAATCACTTCGAAAATAACTTTATAGGATTTCGTGACTTCATCACACACATAACATACCCAATATCATTAAGAAATACTGTTTTTGATATTCTTAGATTAAAAAACCCAGAATATTTTTTTAAAGAAAAGGATTATTTTAATAGAATGTTTGTTGAATCACTAAGAATACCAGAAAACTCAATAATATCGACATGTAATGGTAATGTTAATGGTGAAATGAATGATATCATCCCTGACATCATTAACATATTACTGCATTTTAGGCATACTTTAACGATTCCGGTAATATACCAACTAGCGGCAAAAGATGTACTAAATGACATTAGCCTAGATACATCAAATGGTGTAAATGAACTACTTGATGGTTTTGATTGACTACAATAAAAACACGCGTAAATTATACCCCTATGGGATTAATAAGACCATAAAGCAAATCATCTTTATTAATCCCTATCTCCGATAGAGCAAGGACTTAGCATCCTCAAGGATCCATTATTATCACGCGCCGCTTTTATCCCCCTTGGAGAGCCTCGCCATGCCTGAATACTTCGCCTTCTTTATTAAAGCCAAAAAACAGTCCGGTCAGCAGGACATGCTATTTTGCTGCCAGGCCGACAGTGTGCGTGTCGCCTACTCTCAACTCTACCGCGCGCTAACGGCCAGCGCCCTGCATCTGGATGATTACTTCACCCCGCGCCGAACGCCGGTGCCTATCGGTATCAAACTGCCCGCCGAAGGGAAACTCGACCGGGCGTTTTGCCGCCGCTATCACCTGGTCGGCGACCGTTGGTTAAAGCGTCCTCCTTCTGACTGATTCGAACTGTACTCAGCTTTTTTGTAAAACCCACTCGACATCATCTATCACCTCACCTAGCGAAGATAATGTCACCATGTAGTAACGCAAAATATCATCGCAAGGTACTCCCCGCCCCCACTCACCTATAATGATGGAAAACTTGGAGTTGGTTGGATATGCCTCACTATATTTTTTAATTATTGATGACCATATTGGCAACCATCTTTCACGCTCTGTATCAAACCAGGAGCATGAAATCACCAGGACTTTCAATGGAGCATGAAGACAGCAGAGTTGTTCTACTTCAGTAACCGCGGTAGAGTGATTATTCTCCGACTCGATAAAAACCAAAGGGATGCCATCTTCATCAAGCAGCGTCATATCACAACGAAACTTTTCATACTCAATGAATAGTGACATATCTGAAGCTAATGAAGAAAATAATTTTTCAACAAATCGAGTCTTATTAGATAAACCATTCCCCCAAGCCGATTCAAAATCAGAAATATCTATAGAAAACAGTTTATTATATAATGCATTTTTAAAGCTAAGATATACTGCATCTGATGTATACATACAGCCTCTCACTAACCGTCAAATACCATCAAGAATAAAATATGGTATACCGCCTTATATCCTGTACCTAAAAAAAACATGCGTAAAGTGATAATACGCTATAAAAAATAAAATCGCGCATCCCCCAGACTCTCGGAGCCGGCTATGACAACCTACCTCACTATCCAGACGTGGGTGCAGCAGCACTATGGCGATAAACCGCCCTGTGTGGACACCGTCCGGCGCTGGATCCGGCGCGGCTATATTTATCCGCAACCCTATCGCCACGGCGGCGCCTACCGTATCCAGAGCGATGCCCGCTACCTGCCCCCCTGGCAGCAGAAAGCCGCCAAAACCACGGCGGCCTCCCCCCACACCTTGCTGGAGCGACTAAAACATGGCGAAAAATAGTCGAGGCAACGACGCTAGGCAAAATCTGCCGGATAACCTGGATAACCGGCACGGATTTTTCGTCTGGCGCCATCCCCTCACCGGCAGTGAACTGCCCTTAGGCTACATCACCCGGCGTGAGGCTATCCGCCAAGCCCGGGAGGCCAATCACTATCTCGCCGCGCTCACACCCAGCCCCCTACCCGAACCACATGAGATCCCCACCGTTAGCCAATGGATCACCGAATACCTCCAACGTCTCGAACAGCGCGGCGTGGCGGCCAATACCTTGCGTGCCCGCCGCTCACAGAGCAAAACGGTACACGCGATGATCGGGCCGCGTTATCTGACGCAGATCAGCACGCGGGATATCGCCATCTTATTGCACCCCTACATACTCGATGGCCGCCTCACCGCCGCCAGCCTGATGCGCTCCTTCCTCAACGCCCTATTTCGTGAAGCGGTCGCGGCAGGCTTTATCGATCACAATCCGGTGGCCCAGACCCGCACGCCCCCCATCCGCGTCAAGCGTCGTCGCCTGAGTGAAGAGACATTGTTAGCCGTCTACCGTCTGGCATTACAAGGCGAGGCCAAAAAACCGTGGCTGGCCCGTGGCATCGAGCTGGCGCTGCTCACCGGTCAGCGGCGGGAAGATCTCTGTACCTTGCGCTGGCAAGATGTCCGGGAGGATAAGCTGTGGCTGATCCAGGGCAAGACCGGTGCCCGCCTGGCCATCACCACCCGCTTGCATCTTCAGTTGGGGCCATACGCGCTACGTCTGAGCGAGGTACTAGATCGTTGCCGGGCTCAAGGGCCGAGCGACTATCTGCTCAACTCCCGCCGCCCGCGCCTCCACCGCGCACCAGGCGGCCCGCTGGTGCCGGACACGTTGAGCAAGGGCTTTTCCCGCTTGCTCGATCAGAGCGGGCTGGTACACGCGCCTCATCCCCCCTCCTTCCACGAGATCCGCAGTCTCGCCTCACGGATGTACCAAGTACAGTACGGAACGGAGTTCTGCCAGCACTTGCTCGGCCACAAGAGCCGGCTGATGACGGAGAAGTACCTCGATCTGCGGGAGAGCATGTGGAATGTGATCGACATACCGGACGAGGAGGATAATAAGAGTGAAGGAAATGAAGGTTAGGCGGGCAATCCGTCGCGAAACCGGGCGCAGCGGATCGGGTTGCATGGTTATGCAGTGGGGGAGAAATGGGACGGTGCGATCGGTAGGAAAAGCGAGGGAGAAAACGACGATTTTTGGCGTACTGGGGGGAGAAATCATCACGCAGAGTGATGAGCGGTACGCCGATCAGGTGTTATGGTAAATCCAGAACAGTAGTGAGAGAAAAAAGCCCCGCGGGGCTTTAAACCACTCTCGAACCAAGCTAAATGACTGGCGCGCCTAAACCATCGCTGAGAGTTTATGTACAGCCCTACGTCGCATATATAGTCTCTGGTAATAAAATACGTAACATCCACGATGACAAGTCGCTTCATCCTATGTCAAAAACAATCAACAACGATCATATCACCATATGATTATTTATTAATAATCACAATAAGCACAAACCACTTATTCAAGTCATTTGCTCGTATTAATGCCTTTAAGTTTTTCCTTCATATCATCAATAAGTTTAGGCAATTGTGTTTGCCCATAATTAGTATTATAAAACTCATCATCGGGTTGAACAAAATACTTCCTATTGACACCGCAGGCGACAACTTCCTTAAAGGCCTTAACTACATCAGGAGTTAATTCGAAAGGTGGCTCCGGTTTTTGGAGATCTTTTCGCTGAATAGCTACTTTAGTATAACCATATCCCGGTGTCACGATACCATTTTCAAATAACTCATGAATATAAAGCCAATTTAGCGCTACGCGCTTATGTGGCTTTCCGTCATTCGTTTTTTTCCATGTTAACACCCAACGGTTTTTCTCGATATTATCACTAGGAAGAAAGTGAATGTTATCATCTATATAATCCTCAACACCCTGAAGTTCCGCAGAGTACTCACAGTCGGAAATTTGATACCAACTGATATAGAAGTGATTATTAGATAGTAATTCAAAATCCTTAAATTGAGTTGCATGATGAGTATCATTAAGTAGCTTTTGAGAAACAGCCGCTCCCCAAACCTGAAACAATTCATCCAATTTATGCTTCTTCTGCTCAACGGTAGGATAGCTATCTTTAGCTTTAGACCTAATATGGTCAAAAAAAATCTTGAATGATTTTAGATGTTGTGGATTATGAGTTACCGTACATAATTCATGTAAAATATTTCCAGATAGACCATTTTTAGTTAAATTTGCACTACCACTGATAGCACTGTTCTCTCCCAGATATAATTTAGCATGAAGATTATCAAGAAACTCTACTTTCTCCCAACCCAATTCTTTTACAATCTCATGTATAGCTTTTGGGTTTGACCCCAACGTTGGTGAAACCACTATTGATTTTATTTTCTTCCAATCAGGAATAAACTCTCGCCAATCAACCCCGACAAAAGCCACAGCAATATATTCAGGGGAACAATTTTTTATATACTCTGCAATTTTTTCAGCAAAAACTATTCTCATTATATCCTCTAACCAATAGATTACCTGATAAAATAACACACTTACTATAATATAATCGACAGTCAACCTGATAGGAAATACTCTATTGCATTAGTTAATGCGTCAGCGTTCTCCTTCAGCAAGATAGGGATGAAACCATATACTTGTTAAAAAGACACACTCTTAATATATCATCTCATTCTGATTAACGACCGCGCAATGAAAGTCTGATATAATTAAGGAGAATAGTATAGACCCACAGCAAAGACAGATCATAAATACATCACACAAATATAATTATACGAAAATAATAAAAAATAGACTTGGCTGTAAATATAAAAAACATGATTCTAATCATAGCAATAGCTATTGTTTTAAAAAACCGACACATCAGCGAATAATAAACGAACAATTGTATTATTGTAGATGGTTTATTGTTTTGTCTGTAATAATGCTGAATAGGGAAGAACCGTGAGACATAGAAGAATTATGAAATAGTCTAGAAAACCAATAACCAATTATCTATCTGATAACATAAGATCCGCGTAAGGATCTATGTCAGGAGGCTAAAAAACACGATAGCGAATGAATTTAACGAATAATCAAATGGATAGACTTAATAAAATCAGACCTACTCAAACCACCGATTCATCCGCTTCACCGCCTGCTGGACGATGTGGTTGCGGCGCGCCAGTAGCTTGTCGATGCGCTGGCGTTTCTCCTCGGCGCTGAGGCGGATGTGCTGCTGCGTCCGATTGAGCCGTGGCCGGCTGGCTAAGATACAGACTCAGCTGCCGGAGGTCATGCTGGATATGGTTCAATACCGGGCGGAGTTCGCCACGGTTACGCACCACCTGCTGTAGTACCTGCTTTTCCAGCTGCTGGAGCAGGCTGCGGGTTTCATGGCCGATTTCCATGATGCGTTAAAGCTCCCTTACCAGTGCGGGCAAATCGGCGACGGTAAAGGGATATGGGGATGGCACACCGGTGGCCTGACGCAGCGCGTACCAGACGCCCTGATTCCAGGCGGCACGGAACCGGAACTGGTTGACGATGGAGTCGATCAGCCATTTCAGGTTTTTTATCTCCCCGTCGGAGAGCTGCTGTGGCTTAGGGGCTGAGTACGCGCCCCGCTGGCGGGTGAGTAGTTGCCTCTCCATGCGGTTGAACTCGGCGATATAGGCCTCTTTGAACGCGGCGGCCTTTTTGCCTGTAAAGCCCATGACCAGGAAGACGAAGCCATCTTTGGTCATTTCGTAGTAGACCACTTGGCGCATTGCCCCTTTAGCCAGAGTTACGTTTTTTATCATCCGCGAAAAGTTGCGAATGATAAAATCTTTTGAGCAATCAAGGGATTCTACTTTTTGCACAACGTGATGAGCTTGCTTGCCAAAATAGGCAGCGACGTCATCAGTAGTTGTCACCACCCTACCATCATGGATAGACACTTTGGGAGGGTTGGCAACGTTTGATACGCGAGAGGTAGCCATTTGTTGATCCTTTTCTAGAGGATACCCGAACGGCTCGGGTGGCCGAGTGCTAGAAACTTGTCAACGTCAAGCGGGCTTATTCCCATCACTGGTATTGTATTCGCCCACACTCGGCCATATCCAAAAAATGACCACAAAAAAACGCAAGTCTATCGGGTACGGAGGCCGCGTTGAGGTGTTTCTAGCACCTGAGCGGACTATACCCCCGACATCGCGGGTAAAACCAATTCCGATTTATGATACTTTACTTACAAATCATAGGGGTGTAATGAGTCGTTCTGGCCTGACCATACAGAGCCCATCTGGCTATTCGGCCAATCTTCCTCTCGCCGGTGGGGGGGTTAATAGGAAACTGGCCGAGTCACATATCAAGGCCAATAAAACCAGGCTACTGGCTATGTGGCAGATGGCGGTTAATGGGATGCATCCTGGGAAACTGTAAGAGGCAGCTATGTTGAAAATTATTGATGTGGATGTGGTCGGCGACCATGTTATCGAGGTCGAGTTTAGCGACGGCTTCCGTGGTAGGGCTGATTTAACCGCGCTGTTCAGCAAACCGCCCTTCTCTGCGATCGCCGACTTTAACCGCTTTTCCCTGACGGCTAGCGGCGTGCTGAACTGGGGAGATGCCGAGCTTTCTGCCGATACGGTTAAGCGCATGAGCAAAGGCGCAGTGGTATCGGCATCCTCACGCTCACTCACGCCAGAAAATGTAGAAGCGATCCTCCGCCAGGCCACCTGGGAATCCATGAGCGAGGGGCGCCCGGATATTTTGCAGGCCGCGTTAAGGGGATACGCGGAGCAGCTGGGCCACGCGGACGTCATCAAAAGGGCCGGGATTGCCAGCCGCAGCAGTGCATACAAAACGCTATCGCCATCAACGAACCCCAGCTTTAAATCGCTGGCAAAGATCAGCGGCGCGATTTTGGCTATCGTGCGTGAAAATAACGCGCAACACGGCTAATTTCAGGATTGATTCATACAATCCTTACACCACAACGTCAGACCATCTTTCCGCTTACTGTTTTTGTAAAAACTGGTTTTCCTACGGCGACGCTTACATCATATGCTTAGTATTACGTGGTGCAGCGAGGCTGGTATAGCCGTCAGGATGCTTGCTAGCACGCCTAAAGGTAGCTCTGACCATGAGCAAACACCGAAAACGAATATTATACATTATTTTCAACAGATTAGCTGCATCACCCCAAATGTGATAAATATCACTGTTCCATCATGCCAAAGAGTATATTTTTCAACTAGTTCTATGATTTACATACCATTTAAATCTATCAGGAGGTAGTGTAAACGAAGCTATAGTTCATCAAACGCTAGAGTCATCTCTTGTAATAATGGAGTCATTGGTAGAATGATTGCAGATTACTCGTAGGACTTCCTAGCTTTTTTACCGAGATAGATAGAATAGCAGTGATAATTGTAAAAGTGGTAAATTTCACTGTAATGCTAAAGGTTTTGAAAGGACTTATAATCGTTAAAATAGTTCACCTTATTAAAGGGTAATCATGCAAAGAACAATACAATTACTATCCATATTTTTAGGAATATTCATATCAAGCACACTAATTAGTGGTGCGGGTGTAGAATTTCCTGATTGGTATAAGGCACCTGAGTCAATCTCAAGGCCACTAATTGTCATTATCTGTTTTGTGGGAGTTACGAGGTTCTTTCTTTTTACCATTAACTATATTTTTAAAATTAAAAAAATATAATTACCAAGAGTAATCACCAAGTATACGCACCCAACCTCCCCTCTCTGCGTCCGTTTCATGTCGATGTTCATATCTGCAACTCGTCTGGCGGTCCTTAGGCTTCCGCCCCCGCATGTCCAACCATGATTTGCTAAGACGTGCTATGATGGATGTAAACTACCTGCTATTGGTGGTAAAAAAGCTATTCGCCCAGTAACCCAAACACAATCTGTAGCTGGTTTAGTATCTTCTTTAAGAAGATAATGGGATCTTACCCATGCCTGTGGGGGTGTTTCCTTATCGGCGATCATCCAAAGTGCTTTATTCAAGCCCTCCCCATGCCCGTGGAGATGTTTAATAGGAACCTGGCCGAATCACATATCAAGGCTAATAAAGCCAGGCTGCCGACTATATGGCAGATAGCTGTTAATGGGATGAATCCTGGGAAACCGTAAGAGGTAGCTATGTTGTAACTTATTGATGTGAATGTGGTCGTCGACCATGTTATCGAGGTAGAATTTAGCGACGGCTTCCGTGATAGGACTGATTTAGCCGCACTGTTCAGTAAACCGCCCTTCTCTGCGATCGCCGACTTTAACCATTTTTCCCTGACTGCTAGCGACGTTCTAAACTGGGGAATCACGGGTAATATCGGGACAACCCATAAAAAAAACTGTATAACACTTCTCTTCATCGACAATTAAGAGGAACTTTTAATGGTTGCGATTGATAAAATAACAATGAAGTATCCAGGCGTAGATGCCTGGCAAATGGGTGACAGCCCGGAACTGGCTAGCGAGCTTGCAGACCTGATCAAAAGGGGAATCAAAACGGCCTCCTGCGGATCTTTTTTCTCCTACCAGCGGGAAGAGTCTGCCCCGAGGATCGGGGGGTATAACATTATCCTTGATGGCCAGAATGTTCCGGTCTGCGTGATCAGACTGGTTTCAATGCGACTGATGCGTTTTTGTGATGTGACTGAGGCGTTTGCCCGCAAAGAGGGTGAAGGCGATTTAAGTCTTGAATACTGGCGGAAAGAGCACCAGCGATTTTTCACCCGCGAAGGTCATTTTTCTGAAGAGATGGAGTTGATCGCAGAAGAATTTGAACTGGTTGAACTGCTGTAAGGTGAGATAAGCGGGCTGACATCTTATCCATAGTCATTTATGACAATGTCCACTCCTGGCACAGGACAGACCAGCATAATAAACGAGTCAACATCATTAATAATGACAAGCGTAACAATATGCGCGTGATAATATCCAGCCACGCGCCATCTTGCCTTTGCAATATATCAGCGACCTACTCCTCTATCCCTGTATCGCCTCCACCCGCGCCTCGGGCGGCAGCGACCAGCCCTCCATCTCCAGGGCCAGCGCTAAACGAATATCCTCATGAGACATCACCCGACTCTGCGCAATCGACCAATGATACTTATTGCACAAGTACAAGTAGATCGCCTCAAAGCCCGCGACTGCCGATGGATAGCCGTGCATCCTGGCCAGATAGTCGCCAAAACAGTCGAGGGTATAAGCGAGTTCGGCGCGGGCTTGATAATGCTGCCAACGGTCGGCGTAGTACGTATGGCTCATAAAGAAACTCCTAACGAATTTAGTTTAGTAAGGTAGCACTGCTATTTAACGCAATAACGCGACCGGGCGCACATCCCCTAGGCACCATGTGATCGAGCGCCGTTTTTATCACCGCTCGGATCGCCTCGTCATGCCTGAATACTGTGCCTTCTTCATTAAAGCGGTCTTGTTGAATAAATCGAACGTTTAGGTGACTGGCGGATCTGATCGCTATTGTCGTTTCAGCATCGGCAGCCCATGGCAAAGTTAACGTTTAAAATGACCAACGGGTCAGTCTACCTCAAGGCGCTCAGGCAACGCGGTTTGCTGACGATCTGGTTTGATGGGTCTGCCATTGCTGCATGGTCTGAGCCTGTACAGCCTGACGCTGAAGGTCGTGGTCGACCGCCTCATTACAGCGACATGGCCGTCAGCATGCGGTTGATGATGAAACGCCTGTTCAATCTTTCGCGCCGGGCTTTGCAAGGCTTCGTTGAGTCCATTTTTAAGCTAATGGCTCCACCGCTGCGCTACCCGGGCTACCGCGGCATCAGTAAGCGTGCCACGCCGGTTAACGTCAGCTTTAAAACGCCCTGTTGGGGTGAAATCGCTCATCGAGTGATAGACTCCAGAAGTCTGAAGGTCTTGGGCGAAGACGAATGGCGGGTCCGACAACATGGGCTGACAAACACTGGGTGCGGCACTAGCTTCACCTGGCAATAAACAGTGTGACGCATGAGATTATCTGTGCAATTTACCGCTCCATGATACGACATGCACAGGCACTGCCGAGATGACTTAGCCTGGCCCACCGAAAAATCAGAGAGGCCTCAGCAAAAGGCATTCATGGTACGCGGGACGTTCATCATGCATTACAGCGGGAAAAGATCAGGCAATTTATCCCACCACGGAGTGATACGCGATACTGGCCTGATACATACCATGTGTCACCACGCGGTGGCGGATCCGTATCTGAGCGGTAGCAATGGCATCTGGAAAAAGAAAGTGAGCTATTAGCAGTGTTCGATAGACGAAACGGCTACGATGCTCCACATCAAAACCTTGCTAGGTGGTCATCTGAGCCTGCGTGACGATGACGCGCAGGTGGGGCAATGGTCAACGCGTTGAACCGCATGACGTTGCCAGGTATGCCGCACAGCGTCCAGATCGTATAACAAGCGCACCAGTGGGAACCATCTTGCCGCTTAACGCTAATTTACTCAATACAGCCCGCATATCCAGCCATATTTTTGGGCCATTTGTCGAATGACGACTTCGGATACGCACTATTGAGCGTCGATGGCTCGATGGCTCGATGGCTCGATGGCTCGATGGCTCGCAAGGAGAGCTCACCGTTCTAGAATGCCACACCAATCGCCGCCCAGTTCGATTTTGTCATGATGGTTATCCTAGTTAGGATCGCACTATCGCCGTTTTTCATGAAAATTTATCGATGTGAAAAACGATCTCAACAGCACGATTTGTCATACTCACTGCGGTCATCACAACCTTATGGTGATAAATTAAAAGGCTAACTTTCATACATCCGGGATGAAAATATGAAAATTGTGTTCTCCTTACTGGTAACCCTCACCTTAACCGCCTGTACCGGCCCCTTTAACGCCAACTGGGGCGTTCTACCGGCCAGCAGCCAAGTCTGCCCTAATGGCACAAATAGCGCAGGTCAGTGCCATTGACTTTCTCCCCCGCGCTAAAAGGTGGGATTTTACGGCGCACTGGATAAAGTCATCGTAAGTGTCACATACAGAACTGCCCGGTAGGACCTGACATCCCTGAGAGGATAATGGGCATTAAATATGGTGGATCCCCTCCACCAAATCACGCTCCTTTATTCGTAACAAAAACCGAATTACCCCGTTGAATTCAAGATTAAAATCGTACGTACAGTACGTGAGGATTATTCGCTTCGCTCACCCTTCTGGCCGCCCTGAAGGGCGTTCAAAACTTTGTTAAGTTTTTTGTGAACCCTACCCAGAATCCAAATAGAAAATAAAATAGCCTAATGGGAGGCTCTCAGATACGCAATAAGACTAACGGGGTATTCAGCAAACGGCACTTAGCCACTTGGCACAGCCAACCCCGTCTCCCCGGCATGAGCGGGGAGACAGAGGGAAACACGATTCAGAGAGCAAAAAATAAAGCATGAATGTCACATATGGCGCTGCTTGTTGAAATTAATCAGACTACCCGCCTTGATGATTTCACGCTCCTCTGCGGTCAGGCTCTCCAGATAGAGAGCGATTTCTGTTATCGCTGCTGTTTGATGAATAACATAAGCAGTAATTTCTGAGTCTTGATTGTCCAGTGCCGTTTTAATTCCCGGGATATAGATATAATCCCCAACCTCAAAGGTCGGTGCGTCAGCCATCAGTAATGGTAACATTCCCCAATTGATCATATTGGAGCGATAGCGTTTAGTAGCATACTCCTGGGCAATATTTGCCAAGCCCCCAATCACTCGTTGGCAGCTAGCCGCTTGCTCACGCGCGGAGCCATCTCCAGGCTTAATGGCGTAGATCACACTACCAACCTCGGTCTGCAACGGATCGACATGCTCTTGCCCGGCAATTTGCCGAATACGCTCAAAGAGTATGCTCAGTTCACTAACGTTACCCGCCTGCCTTTGTGCCTCCAGCATGGCACTCGCCTTGCTACGCGCCACATAGCCCGGATCACGACGAGACAGGGTAAACTCCGCCAGTCCCAATGGATTCGAGCGATAGGAGGAGGTTTCACCAGACGGGATTAATTCATCCGTGGTGGTCACCTCGTCGAGAATTTTCGCACACACCTGCAGAACGATATTCTCGGTTAGCGCGCCTAACTCTGGCCAATCTTTAATATTAGGACCATAAATCAGCGCTTGCGGTGTGACACCTTTAACGAACCCCTGATACACACGATTTTTATACGGCGTTTGATCAAAGACATAATCCGGCACGTTATCCCAACACGCCAGTTCGCTCGCTGCGGTTAGGTATCCACCATTCGCAGCGGTCGCGGCAATGGAGCGAGCATCCATCAGCGCAACCGCCGACATCTGTCCGTTACCCGGCTTAGAACCTTCGCGATTTGGGAAATTACGCGTCGTATGGCGAATACTCAAACCGTTGTTAATCGGCGTATCCCCCGCTCCGAAGCAGGGTCCACAAAATGCCGTTCTAATAATTGCCCCAGCACTAATCAGGTCAGCGACTATACCCTTTTTCGCTAAATCGAGTAGTACCGGTTGCGAAGAGGGATAAACCGCCAGAGAGAATGCATCATTACCACAAGCGTGTCCACGTAGGGCATTCGCGGCCGCAATAATGTTTTCGTAGCTACCGCCGGAACAGCCGGCGATAATCCCCTGTTGAATTCTTAGACGCCCCTTCTCCACCTTATCGACAAGCGAGAGTTTCGCTTTACCTTGGGCGATACGCTCAGACTCAATTTCGACCTCACGCAAAATATCACACAGATTTTGATTGAGTGTATCAATCTCGTAGACATTGCTTGGATGAAATGGCAAGGCAATCATCGGTTTAATTGCACTTAAATCAACGTGGATACAGCCATCGTAATAAGCTAATGGCTGTGGATGCAATGGGCGATAATCCTGCTCACGACCATGCAATCGTAGCCAGCGCTCAACCGTCTCATCCGTTTGCCAGACTGAACTTAAACAGGTTGTTTCGGTTGTCATCACATCGACACTATTACGAAAATCCATCGATAGTGAACTAATCCCCGGGCCGACAAATTCCATGACCTTATTCTTAACGTAGCCATTTTTAAATACTGCAGCAATAATCGCCAACGCCACATCCTGTGGCCCTATCCCGGGAGCAGGTTTACCCGTCAGGTAGACAGCGACGACGTCGGGATAGTCAATATCCCAGGTATCACTAAGCAGTTGTTTTACCAATTCACCGCCGCCTTCACCGACAGCCATGGTTCCCAAGGCACCATAGCGGGTATGACTGTCTGATCCTAGGATCATCTTCCCGCCACCGGCCATCATTTCACGCATATATTGATGGATCACTGCAATATGAGGCGGGACGAAAATTCCCCCATAACGCTGTGCCGCCGATAGGCCAAAGAGATGATCATCACCATTAATCGTACCCCCAACAGCACAGAGTGAATTATGGCAATTTGTTAATACATAAGGTAACGGGAAACGCTCCACACCCGAGGCCTTGGCAGTCTGAATGATACCAACAAAAGTAATATCATGAGAGGCTAAGGCATCAAATTTTATTCTAAGTTTAGCCATATTGCCCGAGGTGTTATGAGCAGATAGGATAGACCATGCTATCGTTCCTTGCTTAGCACGATCTTTATCCCTCTCATTGACATAGCACTCTTCAGTTATCAGCTCTTCATTATTAACGAGATATACACCATTTTCAGATAACGTGATCATCAGCGACTCCAACCATCCATATGCCAATAGCACACAGATCTATACAAATATATATTCAGATAAGAGATTAACCGTTTGTGAATAATTACAGCATATTCCAGCCGATCAACAGATTCCACCACCAGACCCCGAGAGTCATATGTACCAAGAAGGTTAATAATGTCAGCACGGCACCGACTGACCACCATGACTTAATATCGTTATAACCCACACCAAAAATAATGGGGCCCGCTGCACCACCGTAGTGAGTCACCATGCCACCATAGGAGTTGGAGAAGAGTAAAGCCAATGCTGTTAACATGAGTGGCGCCCCAGAGACATCCGCCAACATGGCAAAGACGGGTAGCATTGCAACAATATAAGCACTACCCGAAGCAAAGAAATAGCGAACGATAATACTCATAAAGATAATAATAAAAAATGCAACATTACCATGATCGCCAAAAGCCAGGTTATTTTTAAAGAGTTCAGCCAACCAATCGAAGAAGTGAACCTTGGAGAGCATCGAACTTAAGCCAATAATGCCGCCGTACCAAATTAATGTGTTCCATCCCCCCTTGTTTTTCACCACATCATCCCAGGTAACGATCCCTAACAACAGCATGGCCGCCATAACCACCAGGGCGACGGTAGATTGATCGACACCGAGGCTCTTACTGAAGATCCAACCTAACAATGCTAGGATAAATACCCCAAGCAACATTTTTTCGCGGCACTTTATCGCGCCTAGCTCCGCCAGACCAGCCTTAGCAATCGCTTTGTTATCCACTTTTTTGATTTCAGGTGGATATAAGATATAAATAATCAACGGCACCAACAACAGCATCAGTAGACCGGGTAAACAGGCAGCCAATGCCCACCCCCCCCAACTAATTTGCAGATGCAAAATGTCATTAATCATTTTCAGCGCCAGAATATTTCCCGCCATCGCCGTAAAAAACATATAACTGGTGGTTTTGGTGACCATATAGATCGACATCATCAAATAGTGGCCAATACGACGTGGGCTTTTCTCCGGATCGGAGCCCAAGGCTACCGCCACACTATTAATGATCGGTAATACAATACCACCGGCACGGGCGGTATTAGACGGTGTCGCCGGTGCGAGGACTAAATCGAGGAAGACGGTAACGTACCCCAACCCCAGTGTGGTATGACCGATTTTACCAATCAGATGGTAGGCAATTCGTTTACCTAATCCGGTGGTAACAAAAGCCGCACTTAAGGTAAATGCGGAAAAGACTAACCAGGTAGTCCCGGAGGTATAGCCACTCAATACCGCAGTCGTTTTAAATGCTCCTGCGGATAAATTTCCTACTACCACCATCGATGCAGCCAGTGCCACTAATAATACAACGGGTTCCGGGAATGGTTTAAGCACCAATCCGACAATCGCCGCCAGATAAATACCAAACAGTACCCAAGCCAGCGTGCTTAATCCTGCCGGGGCGGGAATTATCCCAATAACACATGGAACCGCTAACATTAAAATTAGCTTCCATAAAGATTTCTTATTCATGGTGAATCCTTATTTATGCATTGTGGATTTAACAGTCCTTGCTCTGCTCTCCTTATCACAACCAAAGCGCATCACTCATCAGGGAAGATAAACCTCTCCGGAAAAAATTTTCCGCGCAGTGCGAATCACTGAAGCGCGTAATGTTGAAATTTCCTGCCCTGAGTTACTCAAATAAACATCGAGTGAGCCGCTGGGATGCTCAATATTAATATTTCCATAAGTCACCGCAGAAGATACTTGACGCGTCACCGTTTCCCCCAACACACAACTCGTCGAGATGGCAATAGCCCCGGTAATCGCTAATGCACGATGACAGGCATGCGGCATAAAATAACGCACATTAATCGCACCACCTCGTTGTGCCGGTGATATCAGCACAGGTTTCGGTATCACCTTATTACTGACATCCCCTAAGCCCATGGCCTTACCCGCTTGTAGACGAATAGATTCGATTCGCGCTAATAACTCTTTATCGGCATCCAACTCGGCTGGTGATTCATAACCCGTTTTATCCAGACATGCGGCCTTAATAATGACCAGTGGCATTGCCATATCAATACAGGTTACTGGTACACCATCGAAATAGTCGATCGGTTTATCCGTCGGAAAGAGCTTCCCGGTTTTTGCTCCTGCGGCATTCAGAAAGGTTAACGCCACTGGCGCCGCAGTACCCGGCACGCCATCGATTCTTGCGTTACCGTCATACTGCACAACACCATCGGGCGTCTGTACATCGGCCTCAATATAAGTGCCCGTATTGACATTGCGAATACGTACACGGGTGAGTGGCTGTGTAGCCTTAATCAAATTCTGTTCAATCGCAAAGGCACCCACGGCAGAGAGCATATTTCCGCAATTTGGGGTGGTATCAACGCGCCGCTCATGGACTAATACCTGGGCAAAGAGATAATCGACATCCGCACAAGGGTCATCGGAACGACTAATAATAGCGACTTTGCTAGTAAGTGGATTACCGCCACCAATACCATCTATCTCCAGTTCGTTACCAGACCCCATTATTGTTATTAGTATGTTATCTCGCCGTATGGGATCTGTCGGCAGATGCTCCGCTAACAGGAATGCCCCCCGTGACGTTCCTCCTCGCATCATAACGCAAGGTATTCTTTTCATAACCACGCCCTCTACTTAGGATGACTCACGCTATGGTTGCATCAAGAGAAAAGCAGAGCTAATGACTTTAGCTCGGCGATTGATAAGTTTTTTTTATTAATTTACTCTCTCTGTATTCCACCACACTACTCAAACCCCGTGATATGGGCTATGGCAAAGCCAGGCACTTTAGTTTCTTGGAGTGATAATGAAGCATGATTTATCAAGCATGAAGGCATTTGTGATGCTGGCAGAGTCGGGATCGTTTAACAACACCGCCAAGATGCTTAACATTACCCAGCCGGCGTTAACGCGTCGTATACAAAAGATGGAGGATGACTTACATGTTCAGCTCTTCGAGAGAACCACACGTCATGTTACGTTGACCAACGTAGGAGAGATGCTACTGCCAGAAGCGAAAGAACTAATAAAAAAATTCGATGAAACGCTATTTAACATTAGCAACATGAGCGCCTACCACCGCGGCATGGTTACCTTGTCCTGTATCCCAACCGCCGTGTTCTATTTTTTACCCTTGGCGATCGGCAAATTTAATGAGCTGTATCCCAACATTAAAGTACGGATTCTTGAGCAAGGTACAAATGACTGCATGGAATCTGTCTTGTGCAACGAGGTTGACTTTGGGATAAACATGAACAACATCACAAATTCATCCATTGACTTTACCCCACTGGTCAATGAACCGTTTGTGCTCGCCTGCCGGCGCGATCATCCGTTAGCGAAGAAACAATTGGTCGAATGGCAGGAGTTGATCGACTACAAGCTGATCGGGGTACGCTCCTCCAGTGGCAATCGATTATTGATAGAACAAAAGTTGGCGGATAAGCCCTGGAAACTGGACTGGTTTTACGAGGTGCGCCATTTATCGACATCTCTCGGTCTGGTTGAGGCGGGTCTGGGTATCTCGGCGCTCCCCGGGCTGGCGATGCCACAAACAGCACATGCCACGATCATGGGTATCCCCCTGGTCGAACCGGTTATCCGCCGCACGCTGGGCATTATTCGCCGCAAGGAGTCGGTACTCTCCCCTGCTGCCGAGCACTTTTTTACGCTACTGCTTAATTTATGGACCGACGATAAAGATAATCTGTGGACCAATATCGTCGAAAAATAATGAGCGGATATCTTTCCATCGTGTCCGCAACGCGTTACCTCGTCTCTTACAGGGAATCGATGCCACTCACCAATGACGCATCTGGACGCGTGATGTGGATCTCCTTTTCCCCAGATATCCACCATGAACTCAATATAAGAATATAACGCTACGCGTCCCCACGAGGGATCGCTCTCCGGGTAGATGTGATGGCCCCTTGTCTTTGATGACCATCAGCGAGCCGTTGCCCTCAATCAAACGCATGACGAATAATCTCGGCAACAATGGCCGTGCCGGTGATCACCGAGACCAAATCATTTCCCACGATGTTCCATTCGCGTCCCGGATAGCGCGGTAACAAGCGGGCAAGACTCGCTGGCAGAGCCTGTTTGGCGATCCCCGGGGGAAGCGGTTTTCCTTTAGCCAGGTTCTTGGCGATCCCTGGTGGTAAGGGCTTATAACCCGCGATCCCCAGTAGCCGACTCTGGCGACGAAAGTCGTGCCAATCGAAGGTTTCCTCCCGCCCTCGGGCGTTACCTTTCTCCCACTTCTCCGCGCGTTGCCACTCCTCTGAATCGCGCCATGCGCCATGGCGCTCTGCATTATGAGCACCATGTCCATGGCCGTTTCCGTTGCCATGCCCATTCCCAGCACAGGCCGCCATCGGCAGCAATGCGCCACTCCCCCATATTGCTAGCAGTGCGATCAAGCTCATTCTTCTCATCGGTGACGCTTCCCTATTAGAGACGTTATATGTCTGAACTAATTTTATCAGTGAATAACTCACTCACCTGCCATCTACATAGCCGCGGAGCTAGCAAATCGGAAACATCTGAGCTAGAGGGGGTCGCCTTCGCATCCTGTCGATTACGGCAATCCTCGTCATGGATCGCTCCGTTCCATCGCTTATCCGCTCACTCTGCTCACTGGCGATAACGAGGTGTATGCGTCACGCATTGTTCGCTATTGAGCGAATCACTCAAATCGCATGCTACAGTGAATACGCATCAACGTGCTCGGCGCGCCACCCAGCACTAAACCAGCACTCAGCACTCAGCACTCAGCACTCAGCACTCAGCACTCAGCACTCAGCACTCAGCACTCAGCACTCAGCACTCAGCACACCATAAGAAAAAAGAAGCAAGAAACAGAGTATTAGTGTGGTCGTTTCACCGCACGCCACCCTGGGCGTCAGGCGTAGTATTGGGGTACTACGTGATAACTGATGGCTATGTTATAGTGAGTGTGTTTAATGATAGGGTATATCTTATGTGTACGGTTTTTTCTGGACAAAATCCTTTTAATTACACCAGCAGCGCTCGCTCTGTGCGTATCTGTGGCCACGTCACCAGCATACGCCTGGAAAATAAATTTTGGCAAATATTGGAAAGCCTCGCGATCTCTCAAAATAAAACCTTAGGGCAGTTTATCTCTAAGCTGTATATGGAAGCCTTAGATAATAATATCGATATGAAAAACTTTTCTTCGCTACTCAGATGTTCATGCCTCATTCACCTCGAAAATCGTGTCGATCAAGTTAACGCGGCGTAAGGTTGATACACCTAACGTGCTACGCTGGCATCCCCATATGACTCACTCACGCGCGCACATAGCCTCGATATTAGTGACGGCAAACGCTATTATTCTGTTATTCCCCCCTGCCCTCTACCAATAAAGTCCCCCGCGTAGTAAATAACTACTACCTTACGTCTACGATAACACTTTATCTTATATTCATTGATGACTAGTGGAGTAACCCATTATGGCTAAAATGATACACTCAATGATTCGAGTGTTTGACTTGGATCGTTCAATTAAATTCTACGCTCAAGCATTACAACTCAAAGTCAAACAACGATGTGATTTTGATGGTTTTTCTCTCGTCTATCTCGCCAATGAGGAGAGCAGTTTCGAGTTGGAGTTAACCTATAACGCGGATAGATGCACACCCTATTCCCATGGCTCTGGCTATGGGCATCTTGCCGTCACGGTTGATGATATCAACGCCACGCATAATGCGTTACTGACTGCGCAATTAATGCCGGGTGAGGTTAAAGTATTCCATCAACAAGATCAGGTATTGGCAAAATTTTTCTTTATCACCGATCCGGATGGCTACCAAATTGAGTTTATCGAGAGAGCGGGCAGATATCAATAAGCTTTAAGCCGCGACAACGGCAATATAAAAAAGGAGTAACGATGATAAACCTAACCGCGACCTTCACTGCGAAGAAGGGGAAAGAGGCTATTCTGCGTGATATTTTGTTAAAGATGGTCAAGGTCAGCAGACAAGAGCCTGGCTGTATCCGCTATTTCTTATATGAGGATGCGATGAAATCTCATGTCTTAGTATTCCAAGAGCAATTTATCGATCAAATCGCCTTCGATCAACACTGTAAGATGCCCTACTTTATCTCACTACTCAACGAGATAAAGGGAATTGTAGAAAAAGATCCTGATATTCAATTTTTCAAACAAGTTGATCCGGCAGCATAAGCGCCACATGACTGTCAATTTTTAAGTGTGCGCATGAATATCCCCCTGTCATGCGACTCCTTTTGATTATCGGCACTACGGACTAGCGTTTAAATATCGAGTAACGATCTCTTTCGGGGTAGCGCGACTACCCCGCCTATGCGTCGCTTTCCCTACATGACTCGGGGACACATACCAACCTTGCTCCACCATACTCAGGCCACTACGCCCTCAAGCAGCACGATAGGCTCAAGAGAGCCAGATAACCCCCCCAGGGCCGACAGGCAGATCGAAGGTCATCCAAACGATCACCTGAAGAATAAACACGCCAAGAAAGGTCAATGAATACGGCAGCATCGCGGCAAAAAGTGTCCCCATTCCAGTATGTTTATCATAGCGTTGTGCCGTCGTCAGCAAAATAGCGAAATAGGCAAATAACGGGGTAAGATGGTTAGTAGAACAGTCACCTAATCTATATATCGCCTGAGTGAATGCCGGATGTATGTTGAGTTGCATCAGCATCGGAATAAAGATAGGCCCCATCAATAACCATTTCGTACCACCGCTGCCAATAAACAGATTGATCAAGGCAGTCAGTAACAGAAAACACACCACGATAATCTGGCTAGGGATGGGAAGAAAGGCCAGGAATCCTCCCCCCTTGATCGCTAAAATCTGCGCCAAATGAGATTTATCGAAGAGGAAGAGAAACTGTCCAATCACGACGGCTAAGGCGATAAACCCCGCCAACGAGGCGATCGATTCAGACATCATCGTATAAGCATCGCTAATATTTTTTATCTTCTTAACACTGATTGCATAGCTCAAGCCAGCAATGGAAAAAATAATAATGATGATAAATTGTAGACATTGCATCAAGGGGGCGCCAAAAATCAACGAATGTGTATTGGGATTACGCAGAAAGCTATTCTGTGGTATACAACTAAGGACTAATATAATTAAAAATATCAATACATTTCGCCCAGCCTTTCTGACGCCTCGCCGCTCCTCCTCACTCACGCTCATCTCTGCGTTACCCTGCTCGGCGAAATGATACGTGCCAAGCATCGGTTCAATTACTTTTATCGTAATGATTGAGGCAGAGAGGATCACCAACAGGGCCGAGACGAAGAGAAAGAAATAGCCATTTAATAGCGGCATGTCAAAGTCAGGACGAATACTGGCTGCAGATTGGATGGAGATCGGCGTGAGGATGATATCCCATCCTCCGGGGATCAAGGCGGTACTAAACCCGCCACCGACGGCGGCGTATCCTAAAAATACACCCGCGAGCGGATGCCTACGGATCCCATAGAATATGGCTCCCGCGATCGCAGGAATGAGGATGAAGGCAGCATCACCAGCCTGATTACTCAGCACGCCGATCGTCGCGATGACATAGATGGCGATATTCCCTTTCCGACCGGATAAACCCATCTTAATCGCCGCAGAGAAAAAACCGCTCCTATCGCAAAATCCGGTGGCAATGCCTAGGATAATCACCACACCCAGTACAGGGAAGCGTTGAAAGTTCTCCACGAAGCTCGTTGCAAATAGCATCAGCCCCTGCAGGCTGACTAAATTAACCACGGCAATCGTCTCACCGGAGGTCGGATGTAAGGCAGATACCTGCAAAGAACTTAAGATAAGCGAGAGAGCTAAAACTATCGCGATAATATAGAGAAAAAGGGCCATAGGGTGCGGCATCCTATTCCCCACCTGCTCTATCCAACTAAAAAATCCACCAGCCTGTTTCATCACTCAGTCACTCCCCCAACCGTTGAGAAAAGCGTCAGCAAATTTCACTGTCGCGATAACGCCGTTCAAAAAGGCTCGCTCATCCAGGTCAAAATGGCTGCTATGATGCTCGGCTTGCGATCCGGCTGCCTCATCACCCGCACCGAGAAAGACAAAGAGGGCTGGGCAGAGTGAAGCGTAACGATTGAATGATTCCGAGGCATACCAACGAGGTTGATGAACCAGCGTACCGTCAGGAAAGATGTCTGTTAACTGCCGCTGCGCAAAGGCGGATAAACGCGCATCGTTGATCGTCGGACCCACCAGCAGTTTCATCTCTGCGGCAAACTCAATTTGACAGGCTTGCGACGCCGCAGCATGAGCCGCAACCGTCTTGATCAGGTTAAACGCCCTTTCCCCCTCGCTAACGTTGAAATATCGGATAGTCCCTGAAATAGAAACGCGATCGGGTATCACATTCGCCGCGGTTCCGCCATGGATCGTTGCCAGCCCTAAGGTAACCGTTTCATTCACATCGATACGATTAACCCAGGCCGAAGCGAGCGCCATCACCACATTCGCGGCGCCAAATAACGGATTGATGGAGAGATCGGGACGCGAACCATGCCCGCCTCGTCCGATCACATCCATATTGATCAACGCGGCGCCGGCCATTCTCGGGCCGGGATCGACACAGATCGTGCCCGACCGCATAAAAGAGACGATATGCATCCCCCAGACCGCATCCGGTGCCTTACGCGAGAGCGCGTGTAACATCTTCTCGATGCCGCAGCCCGTCTCCTCGCCCTCCTCAAAGCAAAAAAGCAGTGTGCCAGCCAGTGTATGCCGATACTTCACCAGAACTTTCATTGCGCCCAGCAACATCGCCATGTGGCTATCATGGCCGCAGGCATGGCAAGCGCCGGCGCGCTGTGAAACGTATCGCTTCTTCCCGGCCAGATTCATTTCGCTCTCATCCATCGCCAGCGCATCGATATCACAGCGTAAGGCTAAGGTTTTACCCGGCCGCTCACAGGATAAGATGGCAATGAAACCGGTATGCTCAACGTCTTCGATAGGCAAGCCTAACGCCCCCACCTCTTGCTTGAGAAAGGCGCTGGTTGCAAACTCTCTCCCCGATATCTCGGGATTCTGGTGCAGATAGCCACGCGTCGATCTGACATAGCCGTCCACCTCCTGTGCCGCCGCGATAATCGCTTCATGGGATAACATACCCTTGCCTCCAGAGACCGATTGATGATCAGCTATAATATATATTTATCATTACGGTATTTATTTATCTTATTTATGCTCTCTACTGAGTGATATTTCACCCATCTCAATCGTGTACTAACGCCATCGACAAATACTGCTAGTGCATCAGCTTGTCAAAGCTATAAAGTAAAAATGAGAGGCCGAAAGAGGAAAAGCGTAAAACGAAGCGAATTTACCATTATTAAAGGAGCCATTATCAGCGCCAGACTGACCCTTTATCACCATGACGAGTCATCTCCCCATTCCATCTCCCTCAGTGATTTTTTCTTCATCTTTATTAGCAAGATATGATGTTATAAATTCCATAGCAAAATGCATGCATCAAGATATATTTAACATTCTGAAAATATTAATATATATCAATTAGATAGAAATATACAACGATGTAACCTAAAACGAACAACTAGAATGCAAACCAAGCATCTTATTCAGGCTCGGGTGTCCTCACCATCTGCTCATCGCTATGCGATCTTACCCCTTCCCTAACTCGCGACATCACATGGATAATCGTAAAGATTACGCCTCCCTCAGTATCGGCTCTCCGATTATTTCGATTAATCATTATCTGCTAATTAGATAATTATGATTTGGGAAATTTCGTCATCTTCGACAAGACTCGCCCACATTAAGAGCAAACCCCATATTTTTTACGCGCGCTCTCACACCACGCCACACGCGCAAAATCACTCGAGATCACATAATACGAAATCTAATTTGCATTTATTTTATAAATATAATTTTATTTAATAGTGTGAGATAGATTAGGAATTCATTTCAATAGGGCTTTATTGAATAAATCGAACTTTTATTGAATTGAAGGATCAGAGCACGCATCCTCTGATAACGCAAGCAATCCCGTGGCAAAATAGAAGTCCAGGATCACCAACTGGCGCACTGACAACAAGCCCTTATCCATCGAGGTTCCATCACTTTCTGGCTGGATGACGAGTCGATTCAGGCCTGGTATGAGTCAGCAATACCTTCATCACGGGGGAGACCTCTGCGCTATTCTGATCTTGCCATCACGCCTGTCCTCGTGATTAAACGCCTATTCCGACAGATCCACCGAAAAATCAGGTCAGCAGCAGCCGATGGGGCTTACGATACCCGGTTATGTCACGATGAGCTACGCCGCAGGAAAATCAGCCTCCTCACTCCTCCCTCGAAAGGGAACAGCATCGTCTTTAGAGTAGTTTCTTTGTGAGTTACAGTACGCCTGACTTAAGCTAGAAGCGAGTCAGTATTCCCAAACGAGTTAAACTTCGATTGATTACTTCAATAACTCTTGTATCATTGAAGTATGAATAAAGAAACTGCGACACACGTATTTGAATCCCTGGCCTCCGGCGTACGGCTGGATATCTACCGCTTGCTGGTGAAGGCCGGGCTGGAGGGCATGGTGGCGGGGAAAATTGCTTCGACTCTAGCCATTGCGCCTAACAACCTCTCCTTTCATCTCAAGGCAATGACCCATGCGGGTCTACTGTCGGTGGTGCAAGAGGGGCGTTTCCAGCGCTATCGAGCCAATATTCCCTTGATGTTGGAGCTCATTGCCTTTCTGACCGAGGAGTGTTGCTCCGGTCATCCGGAACAATGCGCGTCGCTACGCAGCGCCTCCAGTTGTTCACCTGCGTTGTTGCCCACGCTTGACTTACCAACTCCTTGTGACTGTAAGGACTAATCCGATGAACGTACTATTCCTGTGTACCGGTAACTCGTGTCGCTCCATCCTTGGTGAAGCTACATTTAACCATCTGGCACCAGAAGGATGGCAGGCCATGAGTGCCGGGAGTAACCCCACCGGTCAGGTGCATCCGCGCTCACTGGCGCTATTGTCCCGTGAGGGCATCAATACCGATGGCTACTTCAGCAAGTCATGGGAAGATCTGTCCCAAGTGCCGGATATTGTCATTAGCGTGTGTGGCAATGCCGCCAATGAGCCCTGTCCAGTCTATCTGGGCCCTGTACTGCGGACCCATTGGGGGGTTGAAGACCCGGCTCATGCCACCGGCACCGATGAAGAGATCGACGCCGCTTTTATGACCGCCTACCGTATTCTGCGCGACCGCATCGAGGCATTTTTCGCCCTGCCACTGGCCGAACTGCAACAGGACAAGGCTAAACTCAAGGTCGAAATGGACCGCATTGCCGACCAGATTTCTTAAGGAAATCTATCTATGACCCAGCCTTATCATGAACTGATTGCCGGATATAGTGCCCAAGATATCCAGCTGATAGCCAACAGTGCGAATCGACTGGCTGCGCGGCCTGCCAGCCCGAACTGCAATGGGTACAGATCTCCCTGGGTAATCATGCTGGGCAACCCGAAGATGAGCTATTCCTTGATGCCATTCACGCTGTAGTTGAGGTCTATCAGCATGGCCAGAAGGCGGCCTTCCATTGTGGTGGTAAAGGTCGTACCGATACCTTCGCCTCAGGCGTGCTGCCGGCGTTAGGCGTATGCAAGACTCTGGTTAAGGCGGCAATCATGGCCAAGGTGACTCGTCAAGATATCAACATCAAGTCGGATCAATACTCGATATTGAGTCGCCTCTATCTGGATAGCCAACTGATGAGAGTGTCCTGATGCCCCCGCTTCCCAATTTTGAACCCGCGCAATGCTACTACACCGGGAGTGTACGAAGTGAGAGCGGATCAGTCATTGGTCATCTTTGCCGAACCAGCAACATCCGAGGGAAGTGAAGCGCAGCAATTGCATGAGTTCTGCCGTATTTACAACGAAATCGGTAACTGGAGCCGCATTTTCATGAGCCTGCCTCAGAACAAACTGGATCGGTTGTCCCCCCTACGGGAGCTAAACAGTATTGGCTTGATGCAAACCGCCGTTATCACAATACAAGGAGAACAATGATGTCGGCACAAAGTAAAATCACCGCTAAACAGGCGGCAGGTGCTCCCATGAGCTTTTTCGAACGCTACCTGACGGCTTGGGTTGCGCTGTGTATCGTTATCGGTATCGCCTTAGGGCAAGGCATGCCTAGCTTGTTCAAGGTCATCGGAGCCATGGAGATCGCCCAGGTCAACCTGCCTGTCGGTATACTCATCTGGGTGATGATCATCCCCATGCTGCTTAAAATCGACTTCGCAGCGTTGCATCAGGTCAAGGAGCATGTACGCGGCATCGGTGTCACTCTGTTCATCAACTGGTTAGTGAAGCCTTTCTCCATGGCGTTTCTTGGCTGGTTGTTCATCCGGGTGTTGTTTGCCGACTGGTTGCCTGCAGAGCAGCTCGATAGCTATATTGCTGGCCTCATTCTGCTGGCCGCTGCACCTTGCACTGCCATGGTGTTTGTCTGGAGTCGACTGACCAATGGTGATCCCTACTTCACCCTATCTCAGGTGGCGGTGAATGATCTCATCATGGTGTTTGTTTTTGCCCCCTTGGTTGGCTTGCTGTTAGGGGTGTCCAGCATCACAGTACCCTGGGATACCCTGCTGACTTCGGTAGTGCTCTATATCGTCATTCCGGTGATCATGGCACAGCTCATTCGTCGCGCGTTATTGCGCCAAGGAGCAGACGCCTTCGATAGCACCATGCATCGCATCCAGCCTTGGTCCATCGCGGCTCTGCTGCTGACTCTGGTGCTGCTGTTTGCCTTTCAAGGTGATGCCATCATCCAGCAACCGTTGGTGATCGCCCTCTTGGCGGTGCCTATTCTGATCCAGGTATTTTTCAACTCCAGCTTAGCTTACTGGCTAAATCGCAAGGTCGGCGAGAAGCACTCGGTGGCTTGTCCGTCAGCATTGATTGGCGCTTCCAACTTTTTCGAGCTAGCAGTGGCAACAGCCATCAGCCTGTTTGGCTTCCACTCCGGTGCCGCATTGGCGACTGTCGTAGGGGTGCTGATTGAAGTCCCTGTTATGCTGTTGGTGGTGAAGGTTGTCAATCGTAGCAAGCGTTGGTACGAACAGGGGCTTCCTCGATAATGAAAACAGTTGCCCCGATCCCGGCTTGCTTGTTGCGGGCCTGGCAACAGCATAAAAGAGAATTACGCAGTTGGTTATTTCAGCAACTACGAGAGCCGGATCGTGTTGATGATGCATTGCAGGAAATCTTTATCAAAGCAATGAAACAGGGAACAGCGTTCTGCGCCATTGCCCAACCCCGCGCCTGGTTATTTGAAGTGGCGCGACATCACTTGATTGATGAATACCGCAAGCGGCGTGAGATGTTGCCCTTGTCCGATGAGCTCCCCCAGGATGAGCCAGAGCAAGCGGTGGTTGACCAACTGACCGCTTGCCTACCACGGGTTTTAGCAGAGCTCGAGAGCGCAGATCGTGACATTCTGATCCGCTGTGACATCGAAGGGATGACTCAGCAAGCGTATGCTAACCAGCAGGGGTTAAGCCTCTCTGCCGTCAAGTCTCGCCTACTACGAGCTCGAGTCCGCCTGAAAAACCGGCTCCACACCACCTGCGCTGTTCAACTCGACGACCAAGGTCAGGTCTGCTGCTACATTCCGCGCGCTCCGATGTCAGAACAGAAATGACCACTAAAGACAGATCAAGCCTTGGATAGTTTTTCGGTTAGTGGACAACAGCGCTTGGTTCCCCTCCAAAACGACTCACGGACAAGCAATCACGCGGTAACCGTACTTTTGGGAAACACTCGGTATCCTGAGCCAACCAATGGCGTCTTCTTGAATAAGATAGAACATTCGCTCATCAACCGACGATGGGTAGCAGCGCCTCTCGTTAGAAAAACAACAATGCGATATATCCCATGAGGATGGCCATACCCAATATGATGGATACGAACGCGACAATCATAGGCATTCTGAACATGGATTTGAGCAAAATTACTTCGGTAATACTGGCACCAGCACTGCCAATAATCAGTGCCATAACGGCACCGATGCTCATCCCTTTACCCAGTAATACTGATGCCAGAGGGATAACTGCTTCGGCTCGGATATAGAGCGGGATGCCAATCACGGCACTCAGAATGATAGCAAATGGATTATTTGAGCCAGCATGATTTGAAATCCATTCTGCGGGTACAAAGCCATAAATGATAGAACCAATAAGAATCCCGATGATGAGATAAGGAGCCACTTTTTTGAATTGTTGCCATGCTTCAGCAAATGAGCTCTTTAAAACAGACGATGACCACTGTGTTCTTCTCACAGAATTCTGCTTGGGACTGCAACAGATTGTGTTGATCATCCTCTTTTGTGATGGGCTCTTAATCGCCGAATTGGAACGGCAAGAGGTTGTCGTTGGCGAGAACAACTGGATCTGCAATTTCATGTTACCACTCACCTCTTGAGCCTCCTGCGGCTTAGATAGAGATGCTGATGGGCAGCTAATGGCATCGCGTTGCGCGTTGTCCCTCATCGGAATCACAAACCGACTGAACTCCAGCTTGTTTAGGGCCCAACCCGCTACTACGGAAACACTCAATGCGATCAGCGAATACAGGGTCGTAATTTTCCAGCCAAATGTAGCCCACATTAAGCCGATAATAATCGGATTCAGCAATGGGGAGACAAAAAGAAACGTCAATGTTGGCCCAAAACCCGCTCTGGCTTGCAGCATTCCTCTGAGCATGGGAATGGTGGAGCAACTGCAAAACGGTGTAATAGCACCGAGTAAAGAAGCGATAAGATAGCCTTTACCCTGTCGACTTCCCATGATCGTTTGGATCTTGTTGTTAGGTACTTTACAACGCAACCAATTGACTCCCGTACTGATTAACAAAAATAGCAATGATAATTCTATTGCCAGTACAAGTAGCATTTGGGCAGCATTTTGAACCATAAGTAACCAGTCAGTCATTTTCATCTCCTTCATTTCCTTATTTCTAGAATACTCGAAATATGTGCCATGGCAATATATTTCTGTTATTGTCGAAATATCAAGATTCGTTGGAGAGTATATGCAGTTAGATGAAGTCGCCAAGGCATTGAAGGAGTTGGGGCATCCAACTCGTTTGTTCATATACAAGCACCTAGTGAAGGCTGGTAGCGAGGGGCTCGCCGTCGGTGAGTTGCAACAACAACTGGCCATCCCCGGATCTACTCTAAGCCATCACATAGCAGCACTCGTTTCCGCTGGTCTTATCCGACAAAACCGGGAGGGTAGAACATTATTGTGCATTTCTCGATACGAGGTACTGGATGAGATCATTCGTTTTCTGCAAGAAGAGTGTTGTACCAATAGCAATGCCAAGGAGTAATTAACCGGAACAACAACTTTTCTTGCATCCTTTTGTGCACTCATGCGTCTTCATAAGCAGAATCACATTGTTTATGGGTAACCATCATGAGAGCGCTTGTTTCCATTAAAAAACTTCCCGAGCGGAGGCCGTCCTTATTTTTGTTCCTTAGTGCTGTTATCTGGTTGGGATTGTACCAATTGATTCTGCCGACTTCGGAGTTGCTGGTCGGTTGGCTACCGCTGGATCCCACAAGTCATCTAGGGGAAGCCTTACAATTCTTCCTCTACGACACACCTAAGGTACTGTTGCTGCTAACCGGCATCGTCTTCGTCATGGGGATGATCAACTCCTGGTTCACTCCAGAGCGGACTCGTGCCCTACTGGCTAAACGTGGCGAGGGGGACGCTAATGTATTAGCTGCCCTGCTCGGCATCGTTACCCCCTTTTGCTCTTGCTCGGCGGTGCCGCTGTTTATCGGCTTTGTCCAAGCTGGAGTGCCACTCGGCGTCACCTTCTCGTTTCTAATCTCGGCACCGATGGTCAATGAGGTCGCCTTGACTTTACTGTTCGGCCTATTTGGCTGGAAGATTGCTTTGCTCTATCTGGGATTAGGGCTCAGCGTCGCCATAGTGGCGGGTTGGATTATCGGTCGGATTAAAATGGAGGTGCAGCTTGAGGAATGGGTGCAACAGATGCCCCGCATCCATACGAATGATCCGTTGCAATCGATGACGCTGGCGGATCGGATACAGAGTGGCTTCAGTGCCGTGCGGCAGATCGTGGGGAAGGTGTGGCCTTACATATTGGTGGGGATCGCCATCGGTGCTGGTATTCACGGTTATGTGCCGGAATCCTTCATGGCCTCATTTATGGGTAAAGAGGCCTGGTGGTCGGTACCGCTGGCCGTGATCATGGGCGTACCCATGTATACCAACGCCGCCGGTATCATCCCCATCGTCCAGGCACTGCTAGCCAAAGGGGCGGCGTTGGGAACTGTATTGGCGTTTATGATGGCCGTCATTGCCTTGTCTTTTCCCGAGATGGTCATATTACGTAAGGTGCTAAAACCCAAGTTGATTGCCACCTTTGTGGCCGTGGTTGCTAGCGGCATCTTGTTGGTGGGTTATATCTTCAATGCGGTGTTATAGCCGCTATTCTTAAACCAGAGATAACATGATGAAAAACATTAAAGTACTGGGATCAGGCTGTGCCAACTGTAAAGCCGTTGCCAAACTAATCGCTGCCGTGGCAGAGGATAAAGGCATCGCCATCGAACTGGAAAAGATCGAGGAAATCCGCGAGATTATGAGCTTCGGTATCCTCTCTACACCAGGAGTAGTGGTAGATGGCCAAGTCGTGCACTCCGGTGGTATTCCCTCACGCGACAAAATTGAACAATGGCTTACCGCCTGATTCTTAAACAATGGAAATACACAACTTGTCATTCATAGGGACAAAATTACTATGATTGCAGAGGAGAAACATTTGAACGCAGTATCATTAATGTCTTCAGATCCCTGAGTTGGGGCTATCGCACCCACCGCCCGTATTACTTTGAGGAGAAGATTATCGTGAATACGCTGGTCAGAATGGCCAGTGAGGATTTCACTTCAGACCGGGCGCTCGTGCTCATCAATTGATCGGTCTGGAACACAGGCGACATCCACTGGACGGCAAACCTGTACCGGATAATCGAGCCAATATTGCATCACGTTTTGATGCGCACGCGAGCCGTCACAGAAAAAGTGCCGGGGACTACAGCGATGTAGTATCTCTTGATCCGCTACGTTCCAGAAACAGTCAGCATACATCACCTTAGGCAACTTAAGCTGGTAGAAAAATAGCATCGACGCAAAGCACTATCTGTAGATGATGGCAGCAAGATAGGGGGAGAAAACACGCCATACCGTCCGAGGAGAAACCATCGTGTCTCATACAAACCAAGCACTGATAGCATACTGGATGGCATACTGAAAAATACAGAAATGAAAAAACCCCAAGTTAATCAATAACTTGGGGTTAAAATTTGGCGGAAGGACAGAGATTCGAACTCTGGGAGCTGTTACACTCGACGGTTTTCAAGACCGTTGCCTTAAACCACTCGGCCATCCTTCCAATGGCTGAGGATATTAATCGGCTCGGCGTTTCTTGTCCAGTCCTAAAATCATCTTTTCACTCAAGCGGCTAGCAAATGAACGACATGTTCTCTTTCTATACGCCGCCTCAGCGCCGTGGTCCCATCTGGAGGCCGATGAGGGAGGCTTTGAGCATCTTCATCGCAATATTCCAACGGCTAGCGCTATGACTAGCCAAGGCGTATTTCGCGACACAACGGGCTACGTGTACTCTTCTGCTATTCATCAGCACCTCCTCATCAACATATTTCAGATAAAGCCTATACCCGTCGGCTTCAGTATATGTATGACTAATGTAAAGTTGCCGGAGGATTTGCCGTTTGCTGTAAAGCGCAGAGGTGGTCGACCGCACGGCTACCCCGCTAAGATAGCCGCTGACAATTGCGATTAAGGTGCCTGGATGATAATGGCGACGCGCCGGTTCTCCGCTCGCCCTTGCCGTGTCGCATTATCGGCAATCGGATCACGTTTGCCCATGCCACGCGTGGTGAGGTTCGCGCGAGGCATACCGCCGCTGGCCAGGGCATCCGCGACCTTATCGGCCCGCTTCAGGGACAACTGTTGATTATAGGCATCCGTCCCATAGTTATCGGTATAACCGTCCAAACGAGCATGCAGGATGGCGACCTTCGATAACGCTCGGCCAATCTCGGCGACATGCGCCTGGCTCTCTGGACGTAGAACAAATTGGTTATTACCGAATAGCACCTTCTCTGACATGCCAAAACTCCACCCATCATTACCTTGAATGAAGCCTTGTTGTTGTAACACCGCCACCTGCTGCGCCGAGAAGGTCTCTTTTCGCTGACAACCACTCAGCGCCATACCACCGATCAGCACGCCCATCAACCAGGCAATATGCTTCGTTCTGACCATATCTATTCCTTATTATTAGTAGCTAACCAATACTCCAACCACCGCCCCGCTGTTTACTCTGGTACATGGCGCTATCTGCCCTCTCCAACAAGTCACTCAGCTGACTATCAGGCACAGAGAAGGTCAACCCAATACTGAACGTCATGCTAACGTGTACCCCATTAGCCAGCGTGATCGGTTGTGGCACTGCCTGTAATATCCCCTGGGCAACGCGCTCAGCTTCGTCGGCATGCTCGATATTGCGCAATAAAATGGCAAACTCATCCCCGCCCAAACGTGCCACCATATCCGTTTTTCGAATCTGTTTGCTCAGGCGACTGGCCACCTCGATTAATACGTGGTCCCCTGCCGCATGACCCCAGCCGTCGTTAATACTCTTAAAACCATCCCCATCCAGAAACATCACGCATATCTGCTCCTGTTGCGGATTCAAGCTCTCCAACATATTCATAAAGCAGGTACGATTCGGCAAACCGGTCAACGGATCGTGTAACGCCTTATAGCTTAAGACCCCATTCTCATTCACTAATGAGTCATGTTGTGACTCCACTTCGATCAACAAGCTGTTAAACCCTCGGCTTAACTCTTCGATCTCCGCGATCTGCGAATGCGGTACGCGCAGCGAATAGCTGCGCCGCTCACGAACCTGACGCGCCACCTTCGCGATGGCATATAACTCATCCACAATACCGGTATGCATCCGCTGCACGAGATAGAGCGAAAGTAAGGCAATCAAGATCAAGCAACACAACATACCTAAGAGGAAATAGCCCAAGAAATGCATCAGCATCGAGCCATCCGCCTTCAAGGAAACATAACCGATCAATTGGCCATTGTGTTCGATCGGCCCGCTCACGGCGCTGGGTAGTAGCCAACCACGCAGCAGGCGGTTCACCCGCTCATCGGTCGGCGTCGGCGAGTACCAACGAACCCAGACTTGATGTTGTGCATTACTAATCGTCGCCTCGGCGATCTGCTCGCGCTTAGCGATCATATTCAGGGCATCTAACGCAGCGGGTTTATCATTAAATACCACCGCCGCCTCACTGGTATAACTGATGGTCATCGCCACCAATTGCAGATTATGTTCTGCATAACTACGTAGCGTGAATAGCGATAATAATGATAGCGGTATCCCCGCCAGTAATAACGTCACGGCAATGATCATCAGGTGAATACGCTGAAACATGCGCCGTAATGTCGGGCGAGTTTGACGTGAGCTGACTCCCTTGGAAAATAAGCGTTTCACCCTGTTACCCTTTTCTCTTTGCCAAGAGCAGCACATTGGGGTTGACCTGTATGTTGCTGCGCGCCAGCGTATCCAAATTTAACTCGAAGTTGACGCTTTGTTTCCCCAATTGCAGGCAAAACGCACTGCCTTTACTGCATTCACGGTTATCTTCCGCGATGGTTAACAAACTTTTCCCCTGTAGCAAACTGATCACTGACTGTTGCTGTTCGGGCGTAACATCACCGTAATAGACGGCATCGCACTGCTGCAGAATAGTCTGCGGCGCAAAAGCAACCTCGCGCACACTGAGCTGAGCTGTCGCCGGCATAGACACTAACTGATGGGCAAAGCGTGTCGGTGGAATGATGCATAGGCGGATCGGCTGCGATGGCGGGCGCCAGCGAGTAAAGCTGATCATTCCAGTCACGATGCGGGCGACGTCTCGCTCCCGCTGCTGTTGTAGGTCATCCCGCTGCTCACCGCTAAGCGCATGCGCCGGCGAACAAAGGATCCCGAGCAAGAGACAACAGGCCAGCACACACATGACCCCGTATTTAAGCGGATGATACATTGTGAAATTCATGCAGCAGACTCAATCACTCCCCATTTTATCTCTGTGAAAACTGGGGCTATTATCCCCACAACTATTTCATCCGCTCGAGGATGAAACCATTAAGTCTAAAAAAAGTACACAATTAAAGAATAGGATTTTTCTTTAGTCTGGATGCATGATAGCGCCAAACCAAATAAATGTGAGGCGAACCAGCACGGCAGAGGAAGAACGTATAGATAGCTGACGCTTCCCTCCGCTTAGGATCTATCGGACGCGATACGCTATTCTTTAATCGCTGTAGATAAGCGAGAGAAAATAGGTGACAACAGTGCGACTACAACCTCACGCAGACGCTATCCTCTTAACAATTTAGCGTAACTACCGTTATTATAGACAAGTTTGGTTAAACGGTACTGACCGCCCGGTCCGCATAGGGTCATCACATGCCATCGGCAACTGGCGCCAGCGGCGTCCCACAAGGGGTTAATGATGGGAAAACGGTTACAACGAGAGAAACTCACCATCCAGCGTATGATCGCGCTGTATCAATCGAGCGCCCCGGCAGCATTGGCCGATCCGGCACACTACCAGCAGCTCTATCAGTACGCCTGCAATCGCCTAGACCGTTGCCCCTTTGGTGAGGAGAAGCCCGCCTGTAAACAATGCCCCATCCATTGTTACCAGCCGGCTAAACGGGAGGAGATGAAAAGCATCATGCGTTGGGCAGGGCCTCGCATGCTATGGCGCCACCCGATCCTCGCGCTACGCCATCTGCACGATGATCGCCGCCCGGTGCCGCCTATCCCTGAACGAAAACGGCGTGAGCGCAACTAATGTGGCTCACGCCGTCTGGCTGATGATGCCGCGTGGCGCGACTCAACGCACCACCAAGACGCTGGTCGCCGCATGGCGGACGATCTTGGTCGCGTTAGAACCGAGCAAATAGGTGGACATGCTCGGCCGGCGTGAACCAATCACGATCAGATCGGCGTCGATCTCTTGGGCCTGTTTCAGCACCTCATCGTAGATCGACCCCTTGCGGATCTGACAGCTAATACGACTTGGCTCCGTCAACGGAATCGACTCGGCGAGCGTCTGCATCTTCGCCAGGCACTCGTCCGCCAAGATATCTTCGAAGCGCTGCGTCTCTTTATTTAAGCGACTCAAGGAGCAATCCGGAACCTGCATCACATAGAGCAAACTGATCTGCACGACATCCTGCGCCGCTAGCGCTCTCACCTCGGTCAGGGCGGCCTCGGTCAACGTCATCTCATCCAGATCGACAGGAACCAAAATCGTCTTATACATCATAAACCTCCTGTTATGTTTGCCTATTAGCGATGTTAGCACCGCCAAAATCAAAAAGGGCGCTATGTCGCTGGTTTATCGAGCCAGTTAACATTTTTCCCACAGGCAAACGTTTTAACAGGATGATCACGCGAATAAAGGCTGGGGCCGCCCATCATCATCCACCGCCACGAAGTTGAACTGACCATTGATCACTTCTTCGCACCCTTCGTGATACATATCCTCAAGAAAAATGGTCACACTCACCGTTAGGCTGGTACGGCCTACGCGAGTGACTCGCCCCACTAACTCGACGATAGATCCCGAAGGGATCGGGTGCTGAAAATTAATACGCTCCGTGGAGACCGTCACCAGGCGTTTACGACAGAAACGGGTGGCGGTAATAAAGGCGACCTCATCCATCCAGGCCAGGGCGGTGCCGCCAAACAGTGTGGAGTGATGATTAATCGTGGTGGGAAAAACGACTTTTGCCACCCGAGTGGCCGACTGGGCGATCTTTTGTTCGATAGCAGGTGAATTCATAATAATGATGTACAGCAAGCATAACTTATAGGAGCAATGATTTTACCATGCTGACGCTGCTAGCTAGGCCACATATTTTCCCCTTGCCAGCAATAATAGATTGAATTTCTGCATAGTAAGCACCATATACATAACAGCAGGTCGGACGAAGCCGCTATGCTAGCTAGCCATATGCTGGCAATAGACTCGATAACACGCTAGGCACATTACGCGGGTAGCATGAGGAATGGGATAGATAGATGGTCGATGTTTTAGTCGGATTTGTTCTGCTGGTCAGCCCATGTGGCCATGATGCCTGTGATGCTCTGCCCGTCACAGAAGATATATACCCCACACACCGCGAGTGCCAGCAGATGATCGACAAACTGCATCAGCGTCGTCCCAACGCGGTTCTCTTCTGCGGGGAAGTCTACCGCGACGAGCATGAAAAACCGCCACAGCCCTAGTACAACGCAATACACAACAGATGGGGCGCCGCCTCACGCCGCGCCCCATCACTCATCGTTCCTCATACCGCCTCAGAGCCATAAAACTGCGGGGCCGCGTCTCTACGCGACTCACCCCGGCCTTCACCTTACTTCCCCTGGCCTTACAGCTTCTCCGGCGTAATCGGTGACGGCGCATCATTGGGGCCAAAGGCAATCAATGCCAGGAGACTCAACAGGTAGCTGACATAGCAGCTACGCAGGATTTGCCTGACCAGCTTCATAAGAAACTCCTTCGCAAGGATATCCTGTCTTACTCTACCCTTTCGCCCATAAAGCGCCAGCCCGCCACATGATGGCGCTCACACTCCCATCATCTTTTATCGTACTCACGCTGAACGCAAGGATCTTTGAAGGGCCGCATGGGCGGGAGGGAGAGCAGGATCGGCGGTGGGCAGTTGGGCAGTTGGGCAGTTGGGCAGTTGGGCAGTTGGGCAGTTGGGCAGTTGGGCAGTTGGGCAGTTGGGCAGTTGGGC